>JAESUK010000136.1 GCA_016763095.1 Alphaproteobacteria bacterium | reverse complement strand
CATTTTGCTTACCAGAAAGAAGCTGGTCACAGCATTTCGCAAAAGGTTTTGGCTTACCACAAATACATGACTTCATTACGTTAGGTTTATTCATTTCATCTTGTTTAGCTGTTCAATATCATCGGACGCTTGTGATAATAGCTTTGTTCTGCTGCACACGCCTACATATTGGAGCTCCGTCGCAAACACTAGGTATTCTTCTCCATCTGCAAACCCGCGCTGGCAAGGGGCACTATTGGGAGCCGACATGTTAATCGTGCCATGAAGGTCTCCCTTCCACACATCATCAACCTCAAATTCATAATGTGCCACATATTCACGCATTTTATTATGCTCGTCATATACTTCAGTTATGACTTCAGCATATTTTCCCGTGAATACATATGATGCATTTGCGAGTTCCTCAGCAACAGATTTTGTTCCTGATGGTGTACATGAACATGCCCAACTACTCGGCGCATGTGCCACGAGAGAAAATACAAAGATTAGGATAATAAATTTTTTCATTTTGCCTCCATAATTAAACTATATGTCTATTAGACGCCTTAGACACGCATTTCCTTTGATTTTTTATTATTGACTGTCCGCTTTGTGCCATAACTCATCATTATTTTATATTCCGAAAGTGCACTTTTGCACGCTCGTTAAACCAAAACACGGAAAGAACACACATAACAAGATATGCGTTTTGGGCTTCAAGATAAGTCTAAGAAAGCGGATGCGGGGCAATTACGCTAGGTTTTCTAAATCCATTTTTAATGTCTTAAAACGATCCGTGTCATAGCGCGTTTGATTTCGCTCTACGAGATCATGGATACATTCCACCGCCGTATTAAAGATTAACTGCACGGTCTTGGGATTATCATTTGCGGAATAGCCATGACGAAACGCCACGGCGGAGTCAACATGATAGCCCTCTTCGCTTTCCCCATCTGCGGGCTTATCTTTCATTAAAGAAATCCGCAAATCTTTTTTAACTGATGACCATTTTGCGCCTGCATAAATAGGCGTAGCTTGGTTTAACACATGGATTGTAAGATCGTCATAGGCATCTTTTGTGAGTTGAACACATGCCCCCCTCACCATATTCCACGGTAGAGATAAGGGCTTCACGCTCAGGCTAGATTTATACATAGCGTCACGATTGGTTAGCAATTCTGTTTGTTGAAACAATTCGCACAGTTCTTGCTTTGAAATGGTTAGGTCTTTATTCATTTTTGATGTATAGCATAGGAAATATGTTAATACAATAACGGCTTTTTCTTTCTTTTGTAGGAAAAATGTCCTATATTGGTATTGGTGCAAGAGAGACAAAATAGGAATGAGATATGCCAAAAGGAATAGTACAGTTTTTTAACGCCCATAAAGGCTATGGTTTTGTTACCCCCGTAGATGAACCAACAACAAAAGTGTTTATACATAAATCAGAGCTTGCAACATTTTTAGTGACCAACGAAATACCAGAGAGCTCTTTTACAGAGGGTTATCCTATAGAATACGACCTTGGAGATAAAAAGAGCAAGTATGACAATGCTATTAATCTTAGAGTTCCAGCGCCCCTGCACGTCTAAATTTTGGACATAGGCACAGCGCCTTCCGCCCTCCCCCATAAAAAACGGCGGAACGAACTGAAGGACGTTGATTTATTATATAAAAACAATATGATATCGGCATGGAAAACATGAAAATCATATCTTGGAATGTAAACTCAATTAAAGCGCGGGGCGATCACGTTGAGAAAGTGCTTACTGAGCACGCGCCCGATATCTTGATGATCCAAGAGTTGAAGGGGCTTGAATTCCCCGCCGCGCGATTTGAAGCGCTTGGCTATACGTGCTTTGCGAAGCCTCAGAAGGCGTATAACGGTGTTGCTATATTCGCAAAAGACCCACAAGCCAAATTGGTTACCGATGTGTTGCCAAATGATCCAAGCGATGAACAATCTCGGTTTTTGGACATAGAGCTTAACGGTGTGCGCTATATCAATATTTACCTACCGAATGGAAACCCCGTCGATACGGAGAAATACCCTTATAAGCTTGGATGGATGGATCGCCTGCATGATTACGCCGAGAAATTGGTACATGACCGCGTTCCGTTTTTGATCGGTGGCGACTTTAATGTGATCCCCGCGGATATTGACTGCTATTCTCCCAAGGCATGGGCTGGGGACGCTTTATTTCGCCCAGAAACACATGCTAAATACCGTGCGCTCACTAACCTTGGTTTGTATGATGCGTTTCGGATATTTAACAGAGATGCCGAGCAATATTCTTTTTGGGATTATCAACGCGGGGCGTTGCAAAACAATCATGGTATTCGTATTGATCATTTCCTATTGTCCCCCGCGATGGTTGCACGCGCGAGTGCGTGTTACATAGACAAAGCACCACGTGAATGGGAACGCCCATCAGATCACACACCGATTATATTGGAGCTTTCATAATGAAGTAATTAGTCTTGGTTGTCCTGCCGATCCTGCTCTCAGCATGTGTTGGCCCGCAAGACCCTGTGACATATCTAAACAACTGGAATGTTCACAATTATTCATCCAAAGGGTTTGATCATTGTAAGGGGTATGGGTGTCGTTTGATTGACCATGTTCAGCTTGATAAGAAAAGTTGGAGAACAATTGATAGCCACTTCAGAAGAGCACCAAAAAGCGCCGAGGAAGAACGCGCGCGACTTAAATCTGTTATTGGTGCGTTTGAACGTATTGTTGGTCCGATCACGGGTACAGATACGGATGTAAAAGACACGTTTTACAAGCTTGGGGATGACCAACTTGATTGCGTGGATGAGAGTGTGAATACAACAACTTACCTTTTGATGCTTCAAGAACGCGGACATATCAAGTTCCATGAAATTGAACAACCAACGGCACGCCCTATTCTTCTTGCAGGTAATCGTTGGCCACATCAAGCCGCTGTAATCCGCGATAAGGAAACACAGGCGCGATATGTTGTTGATAGTTGGTTTGAAGATAGTGGCGCAGATGCCTATGTTGTTCCCGTTAAGGAATGGAGACATGGATGGTCTCCACGCAAAGCGCGCGAGAAGAAAGCGCGAGAAGAGGCGCAGGAAGAAGCGCGCAAGAAGGAGATGGGTTCAAAGTAACGATTGGCTAGTGATTTTCCAGAAATTCCGTGCTAGACTCTCATACGAAAGTTTTCAATCTTTTTATAATCTATGGAACATCCACATGAAACGCTCGCTTTTTACTGCTCTCGCACTTCTCTCATTGTCTGCCTGTACGAATAACGGTGATATATCAGCGCCAAATATCCTTGATTCTTTTGGGTATTTTAAGGAAGAAACAGCGAAGAGAATTGCCGCGCCCGTCTTTATGCTTTCGCGCACGATCAAAGCCAATGAGTTTAATATTCAAGCGTATGAACGCATCTATGAGAAAGCTCAGCCAACTATTCTTTATATTGGTGGGAACAGCCGAGCATCTGGCGTTACGCGCACACCTGAAGGGGCTAATCCTGTGGGACTTCGTCTTGCGGCGCACGATCCGAAATCAAACGTTATCTATTTGGCGCAGGTTTGCCAATATGTTGGACATGCCTCGGACTGTCCTGATGAATATATGGGCGATAAACGCCATGCACCTGAAGTTATAGAAGCGTATAACACTGCACTGAATAATATTCGTGGTTTCCATGACATCTCTGGCTTCCACATTGTAGGTTATGATGGCGGAGCAGGTATTGCGGTTGCGCTTGCTGCGCAACGCGAAGATGTTCTCTCGCTTAGAACTGTTGCTGGAATTTTGGATACGCAGTTCTATGCACACATTAACAACACAGACTTTGACAGTGGCTCACTTAACCCTGTAGATATTGCCTCTGAGCTTTCAGATATGCCTCAGCGCCACTTTATTGGGCAACTGGATCAGGAAGTACCCCCTGCGATTTACCACAGCTATGCACAAGCCATGGGCAAAACTCCATGTTCTCAGGTGACTATTGTTCCTGATGCTGGTCATATTGATGGATGGGCTGAACAGTGGGGCAAGCTTCGCGTTATGCCATTCACATGTGATGCACCTGAACATTTAGATGCTGTACCATTTGATCCTGCAAGCTTGGATAAAATGGGTGGACCAAAAGGTATTTCTAAATAATAATACTTTAGAACAGCAACCTATCTTACTTTAAAAATATCTCTTCAGCCATGCGATCTGCAACATCTCCTGCAGGCTGATTGTCGTCTTTTGATCGCACCAAAAGATCGCGTGTTGTGCCTTCAATGCGCGAAATATGCCCGGTGAGCGTTTTCTGCGTCATCTCATGGTCAAACGGATTGTTACCATTGTATGAGAAGTACTCATAGCCAACCGCAATAATGCCACCTGCATTCACGACATAGTCAGGCGCATAGATCACGCCTTTATCGTGGAGGCGTTGACCTTGTAGCTTGTTCTGCAATTGATTGTTTGCTGCGCCCGCGATCAACTTTGCTTTAATGTCTGGAATGGTCTGCGGATTGATTGACCCACCAAGTGCGCAAGGCGCAAGGATGTCGCACGCGACTTCGTGGGCAGAAATGGGATCAACAACTGTTACATTGCGGAACTCTTCTTGGGCTTTTCTTAAAACTGCTTGATTGATATCTGTGACCGTAAGCTTCGCGCCCTCTTTATCAAGGTAGCGACATAGATCATACCCGACTGCTCCAAGCCCCTTAACCACAACATGAACGCCGTCAAAGCTCTGTGTACCAAGCGCGCTGTTTAGTCCTGCGCGCATTCCATAGAACACTCCTTTTGCAGTATAGGGTGATGGGTTTCCACCAAGCGCGTTCTCTTTCTTTGGAAGACCTGACACATAGGATGTCACCTCTGAGATTGTGATCATGTCTGCATCTGTTGAACCAACATCTTCCGCCGTGATGTAGCTTCCCGCCATGGCCTCAACCGCATCACCGAATGAACGCATTTTATCGACGGACTTATCGGTTTTTGCATCAGCGATAATAACTGCTTTTCCGCCACCTAGAGGAAGCCCCGCCATCGCAGATTTATATGTCATTCCTTTTGAGAGGCGCAAGACATCTGTAATTGCATCTTCAAATTTCACGTAGTTGTGGATACGGCATCCGCCGAAAGAAGGGCCTAGATTGCTGTTGTGTACTCCAATGATCGCTTGCAGACCTGTTGCATCATCCTCGAAATAAACAATGTTTTCGTGACCATCAAAATCGTCATAGCCTGACGCGTCAATCGTTTTTTGTATTAACATTACACACCTCTATTATTACTATCTGCACACTATTCTGTTTTATGAGTTTTTTAGTGAGCTGACAAGATACTTTCTTATATCATTTTATAGGGTAAATATCCGCCGTCTTTTGAACGGTTATTTTACGGTCACAAAACGCTTGAAAATGACTTTTTATATCCCCATTTACGCCTTCCCTTAAGCACGACACGACTGCGGGTCTATACAACGTATCTTCACGATAATCTATAAAGAGTTGATGCTCCATCTGCGGGAAGTTGTGACGAAGCTTTGATATTAGATCTGCGTAAACATCAAAATCGTTCAACATTAATTGAACAACAATATCAAACGCGGCAAACCCCTCATTTTCATTTTTCCGACGCATGAGGCTAACATACCGCTTTATGTTAGAGCTTTTAAGATGACTCTCATACGATCGTATAACATTGTTTAAATCGTCTTTACCAAAAGCGAACCCCAAATATATAGGCATCGCTCGCTGAACATAACCTACACCTTCTTGTCCAATATGCTTCTTACTAAGTTCAACAGCCTGCCTCATCCCAATTAGGCAAGAATTTAAAAAATCTTCAAATTGATTCCGTTGATAAACGTCCTGAAAGAATACATTGTTGCGATGAAATAATGCGCCTGCATCAATATCTCTTACTTTAGACGCGTCTAAAAACTCAGTGTAGCTTGTAACTTTACTCATATTATAGTTATGTCATATAAACATGTTATCTGTAAATACAAAAAAAACCGCCTAAAAAACTTTAGGACGGTTTGAAGTTATGGGTACTTGAATGGAACTTAAAATATGCTTACTTGAAGCATGAAACCAAAATCGAAACTATGAAATTATACTCTTCCCTCACTTAAACTTTTGTACTTTTTATTCTTATTATTATTTTTACTTAGTACGGTGTATCTCCCCCAGATATTGACTATTTGTTGCCCCTAGGTATTGGGTGGGTATTGAGTGGCACGCTTGTCATGTCCTGTATGAAACACCTTATATTTTTAATTTACATAAAATTTTATATATGCACAAGCAAATCCTGTTTTAGAAGTTATATCAATAACTTACAAAATCTTAGATTTTAGCTAATTCATCAAGAATATCTTGCATATCCTGCGCCATAGGAGAGGTAAACGTCATTTCCTCTTGCGTCACAGGATGGATAAAGGAGAGCTCGACGGCATGAAGCGCTTGGCGCTTCATGTTTTCTTCGATCTTTTTCGCAACCTCAACGTCATAGCCCCCACGCTTAAAGCACGCATAAAAAGCAGTGCGTTGTGGTCCGTAGAGAGGGTCGCCGAGCACGAAATATCCCTTTTCTTGCATGTGCACACGAATTTGATGCGTGCGCCCTGTCTGCAAGCGACATTCGACCAAAGCGAATTCGTCATTGAAGCCTTCAATCACTTTATAGCTTGTGATCGCTTCGCGTCCGCCTTCTCTTAAAACTGCCTGTCTTAGGCGGTTTTTAGGGTGACGACCAAGTGGTTTATCAACGACACCTGCAAGTGGCACAGGCACACCAAGGACAATCGCGTGATATTTTCTTTTGAGTGTGCGCGCAGCGAGTTGCTGAGATAGAGAGATATGCGCAACATCAGTTTTTGCGACCATGATCAGACCACTTGTATCCATGTCCAACCGATGCACAATACCGGGGCGCTTTACGCCACCAATACCTGAGAGGCTGTCCTTACAGTGATGAAGTAGTGCGTTTACCAACGTCCCCGTTTGGTGTCCTGCCCCCGGATGTACAATCAAGCCAGCAGGCTTATCAATTACCAATAGGTGATCATCTTCATACACAATGCTTAGGGGAATATTTTCAGGACGAGGCGTATCATCAACAGGTGGAGGCACAATCATTTTAAAGGTTTCACCACCCAACACGGTATAAGACGCGTCATCAAAAGGCATATCGCCAATAAAGACACATTCTTCCGTCATCAACCCCTTAATACGAGACCGAGACAAATCAGGACACAATAACGCCAAAGTTTTATCAAGGCGTTTCCCCTTCATTTCTGTAGGGATTTTAATTGTGTATTCGCCATCTTCACTGATTTCTACCGACATAAATTATTCTTTCTCGCTTTATGAATGCTCGCAATCCAGCCATCTAATATATGATTATTATCTTCTGTGGAAGGCATTTCTGCAGATCCGATGATATAGCGCCCTAACGTAGGGTTTTTAAACGACACAATTCCATGCCCTTCGACACCCGCACCTTCGATATAAGAACGGTCATTCATCACATATCCCAATTGCGATAAGCTTAGCAACCGCACATGATTTGCGCCCGCATTTTTTACAGGCGTACCTTGCAACACAAGGGTTGTTTGTTCATCATCACTTACCTGTAGCCCGATTGATTTATAGGCGTATTTACCACTGAAATACCGTTGCCATACAGGATTAGAGTTCGCGTTGTTTGTCATTATCCATGCAGAGGCATTGCCATCCCCCGATGGATAGGCTGTCCCCGCAGTGAAGATAAACTTATTCTTAGTCTCATGGATAAAGTTTAAACGTGAATTATAGCCCCTTGGGTATGAACGTTGCCATTCCATCCCGCCTTGTTCGCTTAACGCCATTAACCAACCGCCAATGCGTTGCCTTTTCCTGCCCCCCGGCACGGCAATTTCACCCGCCGCCAAAAAGCCACCATCTGCACGCGTAATAAGTGCATGAATGCGCGTGGGTGTACTTGGAAGAAACGAGCGCTTCCACATTACTTTCATTTTATCATTCAGCTTATACAGCACCGAATACACATCGCGGAATTGCTTTTTATGTTTGTGTTGGGTTGCAACATACAACGCACCGTCCGTGCCCACGGTTATTGCGCTTGGCATGATCACATGCGTATCGGTCTTTAATATTTTACTTCGGATTGCCTCGCCTTTTTCCGAGAACACCTTGATTTCAGTATGACGCACGCCGTCACCCGCCATTTTTTCAAGCAAAACGATAATTTTATCATCATGGTTTATGACATCAATAATCCGTCCAAATGTCTTCAAGTCTTTTTGAACAGACCCCAAGACCAAGCCATTGTAATCCATCTGTATCACCTGAATAAACGTCGCGTTGGTATCGGCAGATTTATGTTCGCCAATCACGACGAAATTATCAATGTTATCAAACACTCGGATTAAACGATCTTGCCCCAAGGCATCTTCTGGTTGGGCAATGGAGCGTTTCCATTTCAAGTAGCCACCAAACACAGGCATTCCCAATTTGATCACCTTTTCAGGGTTCATTTGACACTCAGGGCGCGAGGATTGAGCATGCGCGTCATAAGGTACAAAGCCCCCCGCACCTAATACGCCAAGAATAAGAATGGCTTTTAGTGTTCGTTTTATCCCCATTGAATCGGTCACCTTTTTATATGTTGTTGCTTTTATGCACACTGAGTGCGAAAACATGAAACACCCTATTCTAAAGCAACCATCGACAAAAGACTATGACAGACATCACCCCAAAACGAATATTACTTGCCGAAGATGATCATGCTATGCGTAGCTTCCTATCTTTGATGCTCTCCAAATCCGAATATGACGTTGTTGCCTGTGAAGATGGGCGCGAAGCCCTCACCGCATTAACTGAGAACACGGGTGCACCATTTGATCTTTTACTCACAGATGTTGTGATGCCACATATGGATGGGGTTGAGCTAACCCAAAAGGCACTGTCCTTTTGCCTCTCCCTGAAAGTCCTTTATATTACAGGGTTTGCGGCGGTTGAATCCACTAACCCTGCCAAGAACAGATCACAAATTATTCCAAAACCTTTTCACATGAACGAACTGTTGGAAAAAATCTCTGAAACACTTAACAAAGCCCCTTGAAAAAGCCTTTGATAATGAGTAGTGATAAAGCACTGTTTTTACAGTGACCCGAAATAGACTAGGAATCCTTCCCCCACATTGATTCCTTTTATGTCTGTCTTTCGGGTCTTTGGGCACGTAGCTCAGTGGGAGAGCACTTCGGTGACATCGAAGGGGTCGTAGGTTCAATCCCTACCGTGCCCACCATTTTTCCCTTAATTAGTGATAAACCCTTCACCAGAAAAAAATTGACTCTCTTGTGGTTATTTGCTTATGTCAATAAACTTGGTTTTTAATAGACAGGCAATATGACATGAATAAACTTACAAAAGGTATTCTTACATCTCTTGCACTTAATTTCACGGGATCTGCCATAGCAGAACAGCCCAACGCCAACTTTTTGACTTTGCTGTATGAGCCAGAGTCTAGCAAGATTGCGCGCATGATGGCCGCTCCGCGCAAAGTTGTCGTTTACAGTAATGATGAAACCCTACGAACAACCATTAAAAATGTTGTTGAAAAGCTCAAGGAAAGTGGGATGTCGATCGGTCTTGACCTTCAACCTGACCAAAACAAAAACCCACGTGACGCCGTTATTGCTGGCTTTTCAGGAAAACGCATGGCGTGGAAAGCCGACTTAACTTCGCCCAACATGTCCATGGAAGATATGGTTAAATCTACGAATCTTGAAAGTACAGCAACGATTCAAATCATTCACTCTTTTAGTGTGGATTATCAAATCATGCTGAAAAATTATAATGTAGCGCTTACGCGCGAAAATGCTACGCCTGTAGCCAGTATATAAACCTTAGCTTTCAATGTCCGTTAAGACTTCTTGTGAAAGCGTACGATAGGTCTTTTTTGATTTAGATATATCTGCATCGCGCAGGTAAAACGGTTTTTCACCCCCTGCTTTAATATTCCCTGCACGTAGCAGATCAATCATTTTTTCGGTAATATCTTTTAGATCAAATGGTGTAAGGCGATCTTTCAATGCCTCTACATTTCCGATCAGTGTCAATTCAGCGGGTATATCTGCGCATGTTATCAGGTATGGCGTTTGAGCTTCACCGTTTACAACCATTTGGAAATACACATCGTCGCGCTTGCTTTCCAATACGATGCCGTAATTTTGTGAGGCTTCTGACATAAAAGGCATGATTGATTCAAACGTTGTTAAGCCATAAAGAGGGATACCCCGAATACTTGCCAAGGTTCGCGCCACAGAAAGCCCCACACGCACGCCTGTAAAGCTTCCAGGTCCGCGCGTCACACATACTGCCTCGATATCGCTTAGATGCACGCTTACAGCCTCACAAGCTTCTAGAACCATAGGAATGATCCGCTCGGTCTGTCCACGTCCCATAGGTTCATAGATTGTGTGGCATTGATCCCCGTTTGTAACAGAAACGGCACAGGCTTCGAGAGCTGTATCAATGGCAAGTATCTTGTTCATTAGCTGACGGCTTCTACGGATTGAACCTCAGGAATATAATGTTTCATCATATTCTCTATCCCTGCCTTTAGCGTCATGGACGAACTTGGACAGCCCGCACATGCACCGCGCATACGCAGGTAAAGCACGCCATCGGTAAAGCTATCAAATTCTATATCTCCACCATCTTGTGCCACAGCTGGACGCACACGCTCGTCCAAAAGCGCTACGATTTGTTTTGTGATTTCATCATGATAAATAGGTGCTTCTTTTTCACCTTTGAAAAACTCTTCATGCACGATTGGCTCAACAAATGTTAAATGTTGCATAAGCGAGGTCATAACAAGGGCTTTTAATTGATCCCAATCAGAGCTCTCTGCTTTGGTCACAGTCACAAAGTCATCCGCAATAAAGATCTCAGTGACGCCATCAATGCGCAACAGACGCTCCGCCAAAGGAGAGTAACGCTCTGCCTCTTCCATACTTGTAAATTCGGCCTTACGCCCTTCAAGCAATGGAGAACCAGGCAAGAATTTAAGACTTGCAGGATTAGGAGTCTGTTCGGTTTGTATAAACATTGTTTAGCCGTTTCTATTGTTATTCACGCATGAAACTATAGGAAAACGGCTAAAAATCAAGCTACTGATTGAAACGGTAGCGTTCAGTTTTGTCTTTAAATCCAACAGTGTTGTGACCGCTCATGTCTGGGTTATCCCCACGCACAAGTTCATGGGTCACTTTTCTTGTGTCCATAGATTTTAGAATAGAGGCAAAACGTCCGTACCAGTTGTTGAAAACAACTGTGTCTGCTGAGCATTCAAAGATATAAGCAGTACCATTGTACAAACCTGATGCCAAAAGTGCTGAGCGTTGACGCCCTTCAACAGGGTGCTTTGTTTTGTATGATGCAATAACAGAGCTACCGAAACCACGACCAATACCCGTTGTTTCTTTGTAGTCATGAATCATTACGCGATCATAAGATGCGAGATAATTATTCCAAAACTCTTCGTTGTAAGCTTTTTGCTGTACCGCTGCTGAATAACCGATTGGATAGAACTCAAAACGTCCATCTTCTCTTGCGCGCACACGACACACAGGCTCTCCGCCATCATCATTAGGGGCAAGAAGTGTCAAGATATCATCAGGCGCTTTGCTGTTGCCTTGGCGCCATGTATCTGGGTAAGACATGCTCATGCCTGTCTCGCCATCTTGCCATACGTAATAATCTGCTTGAGAAGCGCTCACGCCACTTGTCAAACTCAAACTCAAAACCGAAAGAAATAGTGCTGTCTTTTTCATGTTAACTATAATGCCTGACTTATCATAAATTGCAAAAGGTAAATGTTAAAAGCTTACAGTTTTAAAAAGCCCATCATATCCATAGCTTCTTTCAAGACGGGCTCGGCGATGGCATTTGCCTTTTCCGCCCCATCCCTCAAGATCGCGTCAATTTCTGACACATCATCCATAAGCTCCGCCATACGCTTGGTAATCGGTGCTAAATGTTCTACCGCGACATCAACCAACATTGGCTTAAACTCTGAGAATTGCTTGCCAGCCACCTCTGCCAGAACATCTTTCGATGTTTTGCCCTGAAGAGCAGCATAGATCGACACAAGATTTTTTGCATCAGGTCTGTTTTCTAGCCCTTCGATTGTGTCAGGCAGAGGCTCAGAATCCGTTTTGGCTTTACGAATTTTCTTGGCGATTGTGTCGGCATCATCAATTAAGCTGATACGGCTTTTCTCTGATGGATCAGACTTACTCATCTTT
>JAESUK010000135.1 GCA_016763095.1 Alphaproteobacteria bacterium | reverse complement strand
GGCATGAAGTTCTACACCCGGTTCGAACATCTCTGTGCGTTCACCAGATTTACCAATTCCCATATCACCCGTTGCGACACCTTTGACCGCACCATATTCATGATAAAGGACTTCCGAAGCTGCAAATCCTGCAAAGATTTCCACGCCAAGTGCTTCGGCTTGCTCGCCAAGCCATCGCCCAAGTGCCCCGAGGCTTATAATGTAGTTGCCGTGATTTTTCATTTGAGGTGGAGTTGGTAGCGTTACCGCCTTATTTTTTGTCAGAAACATGAACTTGTCTTTGCCTGCCTTGGTTTTCAAGGGTGCGCCCTTCTCTTTCCAGTCAGGAATAAGTTCATCTAAGGCATGCGTTTCAAATACCGCACCAGACAAAAGGTGAGCTCCAATTTCAGAACCTTTTTCAAGGACACAGACGGAAAGATCAGCGTTTAACTGTTTCAGTCGAATGGCGCATGACAGACCAGATGGACCACCACCAACGATTACAACATCGTATTCCATGGCTTCGCGATCTGTTCTTATTGTTGTATTTTGTTCCAAATTTGTATCCAAGGGTTTGTCTTTCAAGTCATTCGCGTATATAAACAAAGTTCAATTTTTAACAGTGTATGCGCAAGCGAAATGACGAGCAATAGTTTAAATATAAAAAAGTGCGTCGAAAAAGACGTTTTAGAGTGGTTTTTAGACAACGGAGTTGATGAGGTTTTGGCTCATAACCCCGTGAACAAGACCCTTGTACCTGAGCAAAAACCTGTAGCGCCATTACAGGTCACCGCTCAGCCAAACACTTCTGTTCAGACGCGCCTTCTCGAAGAGGCATCAGACAAGCCTTTGATTGGTACGACACAAGCCATTATCGAGGCCTGTGCGCTCGCCAAACAGGCCAAAACTCTCACCGATCTACAAAACGCGATTGCAACGTTTAATGGTCTCGCTGTCAAAAAAACCGCTATGAACATGGTATTTTGTGATGGAAACCCGAAAGCCGATATCATGGTTATTGGTGAAGCACCGGGAGCAGACGAGGATCGCATGGGAAAACCATTTGTCGGTGCAAGTGGACAGCTTTTGGATAAAATTCTTAAATCCATTGGCTTAACACGCGCGGCGGAAGACCCACATAATGCAACATACATTAGTAATATTTTAAACTGGCGACCACCGGGTAATAGAACACCGACACCAGATGAGATGAAGATTGCACTGCCTTTTATCGAACGCCACATTCAATTGGTGCAACCTAAGATTTTAGTGCTTGTTGGGAACACACCCATGAAAACAATCTTAAACACCAAAGAGGGCATTAAGAAAATGCGCGGGCGTTGGCATTCATACCAAACAATTACGCCTGATTTAGACCCACTTGAGCACGAGATACTCGCGTTACCAACTTTCCACCCTGCTTTTTTACTTCGTAATCCTTATGAGAAAAAAACGGTCTGGCAGGATATGGTGATGCTTCAGAAGAAAAGAGAAGAACTTGGGATTACCTCTTAACCGCTCACTTCTTTTCCTTTCTTGTTTTGCATTATGCTTATCTCTTCTTTTTTTGAGCGTTGCACATGCGGAGGTTCCGACTCCATCGCTGAAACCACACACACCTGTTGAATCTGTCGTAAAGAATCCTGTTGCTAAAGTGCACCACCCTGCTCCTTCACTACCCCCAATCAGCATTCCTTCAAAGCCGTCAAAACCCTCGACTCTTTCTTTGTTCAGAAACGTTTTTCCTGCCATCAAAAAGAAAGACAAGACCGCCGAGAGAATGAGTAAGGGACTTCAGCTCGCAATCACGCGCTATCGTAAAATTTTCAATCTTCAAAACGAAACAAACTTTAAAGCAGCAGACAAAGAGATTGCGAAACTTAAGAACAAAAGCCTTATGGGACATGTCTTACTCCACAGATACATGCACCCAACAGGCTATCAAGCAAGCTTTGAAGAGCTTGCCAACTGGTTAAAGGAATATGGTGACCACCCATCTGCAAAGCGCATATATAAACTTGCAGAACGACGTATGCCAAAGGGCTATGGGTATGCACTCCCTGCCCCATACCAACCAACATACATGAACGGATCATTGGGTCGTCCTGATAACCATAAAATTTTTACTCCTCTTGCGTATCAACGCACAGAAAAGGAGGAGCGTGCAGTTAAGACTCTGATATCAAATGTGCAACATCATATATCTGAAGGTTTTCCAACAGGTGCTTTGCGCGCGCTTCAAAAAGCCGATGTTCAAGATGTTATGTCCCAATCTGAAAAAGACACACTTCTGTCAAAAATATCGCTATCCTACCTTGTCGAAGGGAAACCAGACGACGCATTTCAACAAGCAAGCATTGTTGCCGACCGCAATGGGGAAGAGCTCCCTCTCTCTGGCTGGGTGGCAGGAATCGCAGCGTGGCAACAACAACGATATTCTGTTGCAGGGCAGTATTTTCAAAAGACAGCTTCATCGAATTACACCAATGCTTGGACTGTTTCGGCCGCATCTTATTGGGCAGCACGATCATATTCTCGCATTAAAAACAAAGACAAAGAAGATTTTTGGTTGAGAGAAGCGGCGCTTTATCCGCGGACATTTTATGGAGTTCTCGCCAATAAACGATTGGGCGTTACCGAAGAATTTGATTGGCGTATTCCTGCCTTCACAAATGACCATCGCCGTGTTTTATTCTCTCACCCACGAGGGGAACGGGCTTATCTTCTCGCCAATATTGGCTTTGAAAACTTTGCAAACCTTGAACTTGAGGCCATAGATCCACGAGACAATGACGCGCTTAAAACCTCCCTCTTTTCAATGGCGCAACATTACAAACTTAGCCGTTTTCTTTTTAAATTCGGAAACTCGTTTAAACGCAATAATGGCGGTCTTTATGACGCGGCACTCTATCCCGAACTATCCTCATGGGATATTGCACAATCCCATAAAGTAGACAAAGCACTTATTCATGCGCTTGTACGCCAAGAGTCTCGATTTAAGGCTGATGCACAAAGTTCAGGCGGAGCGCTTGGTTTAATGCAAGTATTACCCTCAACTGCGGCATATATTACGGGCAATAAAAAGCTTACGACCACAGAAAAATCGAGACTTCTAGACCAAAAAGCCAATGTAGAGATTGGCGAGTCTTACGTTTATTCACTTTTGAATAAATCAGACGTAAGCAACAATCTCTTCTATCTTTTAATCGGCTATAACGCTGGACCAGCGACCCTTTCACGCTGGAAAGAAAAAACTAGTATTGTGGGTGACCCATTACTGTTTATTGAACTTATTCCCTCCGCCGAAACACGCGCGTTTGTTGAGCGAGTGATGACAAATTTCTGGATATATCGTGATCAACTTGGGCAAGAAGCCCCGAGTTTAGAGGCTATCATACATAATATACGCCCCCCATACCGTGCATTAGACAGAATCAATTAGTCCTTTCGCGCGAATAACGCTTGCAAGCAGGCATAAGATTCGGCTTAATATTGTCCAAATGTTATAGATTATACGACCATAGAGAGTGAACATGCATACTGTTAAAGATATACGCGATGAATTTTTAGGCTTCTTTGAAAAGAATGGCCATACTGTCGAAAAGAGTGGTTCCCTCATTCCACACAACGACCCAAGCGTCATGTTCGTAAATTCAGGCATGATGCCCTTCAAGGACGTATTTACCGCCAAAGAAACACGCCCATACACACGTGCGACAAGTGCGCAAAAATGTGTGCGTGCAGGTGGAAAGCATAATGATCTTGAGAATGTTGGATATACAGCCCGCCACCATACTTTCTTCGAAATGCTTGGGAACTTTTCGTTTGGTGATTATTTCAAAGAAGAAGCCATCGTTTATGCATGGGATCTTCTGACTAAGAATTTTGATCTTTCTCCTGAAAAACTTCTTGTGACGGTTCATTCAAGCGATGAAGAAGCGGCTACAATTTGGAAGAAAATCTCTGGATTCTCAGACAGTAAAATTATACGCATTGATACAGATGATAATTTCTGGCGTATGGGTGACACAGGCCCCTGTGGCCCTTGTACTGAAATATTCTATGATCACGGCGATAAAATTTGGGGCGGACCTCCAGGCTCACCAGACGAGGATGGGGACCGTTTTATTGAGATATGGAATAATGTTTTCATGCAGTATGAGCAAATTGATGCAGATACACGGATAGACCTCCCTTCAAAATGTATTGATACAGGGATGGGGCTTGAACGTATGGCCGCCACATTGATGGGTAGTAACAACAATTATGACAT
>JAESUK010000134.1 GCA_016763095.1 Alphaproteobacteria bacterium | reverse complement strand
GCAATTGACATGATTACGACAGGTAAGAAGCCTGTTACAAATGAAGTGATTGGAAAAATATATCGGAAATATATCGAAGATCGTCGTAAAGATGATGTTGTGAAGCAGGCTGGAAGCCAAGTTTATGACACTGTTGTTGGTCTCTCTACGCAAATCGATCAAATAAACGCCACGAATAAAAAGCGTGGTGAGCGCTTGTCTAAGGTAACCAATCAGATTCAAGATGAGGAAACGCCAGAGCATTTAAAAGAAATTATCGATACCGTTGTGGTTGATACAAATGAAATCTTAAAAGATAACATGATGCTAGCAAAGGAATTAGATAAATCCAAAACTGCGATGTTAGAGCTTAAGAAAGACATGGCAAGTATTAAGAAAGAAGCGGCCACGGACAGTTTAACAGGACTTCTAAACCGTAAGTCTTTTGATGAGTTCTTAATAAAAACATCGGAAAAAACTGTAGATTCAAAAGGCTTTTTCTCTCTGCTTATGTTGGATATTGATCACTTTAAGACATTTAATGATACATACGGTCACCAAGTTGGAGACCAAGTGTTGAAGCTTGTGGCTGCGACTCTTAAGCAAGGAGTAAAAGGGGGTGATATTGTTGCGCGTTATGGAGGAGAAGAGTTTGGAATTATCCTTCCAAATACCTCTAAAGAAAACGCAGCGATTGTTGCAGAACACTTAAAAGAGAATGTGTCTTCAAAAGATATTATAAATAGAGGAACAGGTAAAGTTCTTGGTCAAATTCGACTGTCCATAGGCGTGTCTGAGTATCAATTGGAAGAAGACTTAGAGAACTTGATCGAACGTGCAGATAAGGCGTTGTATCAAGCCAAAGAACAAGGTCGCGATCGCGTAGTCATTTTTAAGGGCTAAGCGTTCTGCTAAGAAATAAAATTTAAGGATATACAAGGATATATTATGAGAGCTTTTGTGTTATTGACCATCTTAATTATGCTCGGTGGAGCTGGGTATATAGGTTTTTCAGTGATTAGTTTTGAGCCAGAGGAGCTTCCTCGTTATAATTTGAGTTCTACATCTAACGATAGCGACATATTAGATTCGAATGAACAAGGGGCGCTTAATGTACAAGCGCAGCATAAAAGAGACCTGATCGTGAATACGATGACGGATGGGATTTTAAAGTATGATCAAGGATGGATTGAACTCCCTGCACAAGCAACAACAATCTCTTCTACAATTGTGGCGTCCATAAAAAGAGGGCTTCTGCCGATTTATTACCCCGTGTCTAATTTTCAGGGAATGGCGATTAAGGCACAACAGAACTATCTTACGATTGAGCTGATGTCACAAGACATTGCACAAGTTCCAGATGGGGCTGAAGAAGGCGCTCTTTCTACTGCGCAATGCGCCTCGGAAAAAGATGGTTTTATTCTTGGAGATACGGGTGCGAATATTCTAGACTGTGACAAAAGAACATATGCGCGCACACGGTTTTATTTGTCGGGACCTGGGAATGATCAAGTAAATGTGCGTGGAAATGCAATTATTGATGCAGGGACTGGAAATGACAAAATTACAGCAGGTCCAGAGTTTACAATGATCTATGTCGCGCCTAATTTTGGATCAGACATTATTAAGATGGACTGCTCCCAATCACATCTTAACTTAATGGATCAAACGACGTTAGACATTGTGCCTTGGTCTCATGAGTATGTGCATTTCGTTGTATTTGATTCGCGTATTTCAAAAGAGGACGTAATTATTTCTGACAATGTGATTAAGCATAAAATTACAGGTGATAGAATGACCTTTAATAAGAACTGCTTTAACGTTGTTTTTGCCTCCGATAGTTAATTTCAACTAAGTAAGTTCCCTCTGAATCTGTTTGCGCACGCGCGCCTCCGCTTCATCTGACAATACCATTTGATCATTAGCTTTGCCTGCGGGAACCATCGGTGTGCAATGCGTATCGTCTACGCTGACCTCAAGTAAAAACGCACCAGAGGCACTGATCATCTTTTTAATACTCGAATCAAGGTTTTGAGGGCGTGTTACGGACATGGCTTCTCCGCCCATCCCCTTAAACATTTTGGCGTATGTTCCTGTCGGGGTGTCTAAATTACTGTTAGAACGTCGCCCATCATAAAAGCGGTCTTGCCATTGTTGCACCATGCCCATTCCTTTTGATTTTAAAACCACAATCTTTAAGGGTAGATCATTTTGAATACTCCACGGAAGCTCTTGCATATTCATATAGAAAGAAGCATCCCCAGATATCACAAAAGTTGGCTTGTTCGGATCGGCAATAAGTGCGCCAATCGCGGCAGGCTTTCCATAGCCCATAGTACCAAGTCCACCAGACGTAAGGAATTGGCGTGGATGTGTAAAATCAAAATGCTGAGCTGCCCACATTTGATGCTGTCCAACCTCCGTGCTGATCGTATAATCAGGAAGGACTGAAATCCGCCTATTAAGCTGAGCCATTAGCCAAGCGGGGTGTATGCTTTCGTCGTTTTGCTGAACACCGCGACAGTCTATCTCTTTCCATTGTAAAATTTGGTCATGCCACGATTCTAAGTTTTGTGTTTTAAGCGCGCCTTGTCCATGCGTACGCCAATGATTTGTTAATCGCGTAAGCCCTTTGAACGCATCGGCCTGTATGCCTGTTTCCGCGTGATAAAAGCGGTTGCTTAACGTCTTCGGGTCAATGTCGATATGAATAATTTTAGCATGTGGCGCAAATTCATTTGGATTTCCAACAAAGCGATCATCAAACCGTCCTCCAACATTTAAAATAACATCAGCGTTTTGCATAGCCATGTTGGCTTCATATAGGCCATGCATGCCGCCCATTCCAAGATTCTGAGGTTTGGTGGTTTGAATTGTTCCGCGCCCAAGTAGTGTTTCCACAACAGGAATACCAGTTTCATTTATAATTTCACGTGCAAGCCCTATAGCAGCATTCCCAGAGATACGTACACCATTCCCAAATACCATAACAGGGCGTTGCGCGGTCATAAGTGTGATTGCCGCCTGTTCCAAATTATAGTCCGTTTGTGGTGCAATAATCTCTGCCGTGATGTCGGATACTGTGGCGGTAGGGATTGTACGGGTCATGCACGATTGTTCTTGGATATCCTTTGGAAAATCAATAATCACAGGTCCAGGGCGACCTGTCGTCATTGTACGAAATGCCGTGTCCATGATGTCAGGAATGTCCTCTATTTTAGTAATTTGAAATACTGCTTTTGCATTCGAGCTCATGGTTGCTACGATGTCGGCTTCCTGAAAAACCTCTGTGCCGATACGGTGAGAGTGAACCTGTCCCGTGATAACTAAAATGGGAACGGAGTCGGCTTGAGCATCTTTAATTGCAGTAACAGTGTTAAGGGCGCCAGGTCCAGAAGTTGTAATTACAACACCAGGTTTACTTTTTACGCGGGAATAACCCTCGGCAGCGCGCGCCGCACCTGCTTCTGCGAATGTTGTGAGGTGGCGTATATCTTCGGACCTACGAATCAGGGCATCATAAACAGGTAAAATGGCTCCACCCGGATATCCAAAAATATCTTCAATGTTTTTCGAAATAAGGCAATCAATCAGAAGATCTGCACCAGTCATCTGTACGTCAAGTTGTGCCTGTGGTGTTGGCGCGGGTACATAATGCGCTGTATTTTCTCGCGCTATCGTGGGCTGTTCCTCTATGGCTTGTTGGGTATCCATTATTCTTTCCTCTATTTTAAAACAAAAAAAAGCGCTCTGAAATGAGAGCGCTTGGTTGTCTTGATATTTTAAATTAATTTATCACATGACCATCTGCGCCCTATTGCTTGTAAGCACGAGGACGACATTGAGAATGATAGTAAATATTTTTCTTGTAATATTCATACACTAAGGAAAGCATTTTGATTATTTTCTGTCAATATATTTTTATGGATGTGCACGTATTTGGCAATAACTCTCTACATAATTTAAGAAAACTCTTTCCGCTAGAAGCATTATTCTGCTAGGGTTTGAGCTGATTACACTTGAAAAAAATGGATAAGAAAATCGTGCAAGATAACAACATGCAAAGCGCTTCTACACCGTCCTATCTTGAAAATTTAAATGCACCACAACGCGAAGCCGTTGAAGCATTGGATGGGGCTGTTCTTGTTTTGGCTGGGGCCGGCACTGGGAAAACACGTGTGTTAACAACCCGCCTCGCGCATTTGATCAATTCGAATCATGTTTTTCCATCACAAATTCTTGCTGTAACATTTACCAATAAAGCAGCGTTGGAAATGAGAGAACGCGTGGCGGAGACTCTCGGGCAACCCGTGGAGGGGTGGTGGCTTGGAACATTCCATTCTTTGGCCGCACGTATGCTTCGTCAGCATTGCCAACTTGTCGGGCTAGAATCTAATTACACGATCCTTGATCCAGATGATCAAATTCGCCTTCTGAAACAGATCATGCAAATTGAAAACATTGATACGAAGAAATGGGCTCCAAAGATGCTTATCTCTATTATTGATCGTTGGAAAGACCGTGCGCTTACACCGAATGATGTCTCCCTCGACGAAGTTGAGGATGTCGCCAATGGTAAGATGCTTCACTTGTATCGTATTTATCAAAACCGTTTAAAAACGCTCAATGCCTGTGACTTCGGTGATTTGATGTTACACATGATTACCATCTTTAAAGATACAAATAACCAAGTTCTTGCCGACTACCACCGTCGATTCCGTTATATTCTAGTGGATGAGTATCAAGATACAAACACCGCACAATATCAGTGGCTAAGGTTACTGGCACAAGGAACAGGTAATATCTGTTGTGTTGGGGATGATGATCAATCCATTTATGGGTGGCGTGGCGCAGAGGTTGGGAATATCTTGAAGTTTGAAAATGATTTTCCAGGAGCAAAGATTATTCGCCTTGAGCAAAATTATAGATCAACAGGGCATATACTGGCAGCAGCAAGTGGCGTGATTAGTTATAATCAAGGACGTTTGGGGAAAACCCTATGGTCCGCCCAAGAAGAAGGCGAAAAGGTAGCCTTACGTGGGGTCTGGGATGGGCAAGCCGAAGCGCGTTGGATCACAGATGAAATAGAACAATTGCAACGTAAGAAAACCCCTCTCTCACAAATAGCGGTTCTTGTACGTGCCAGTTTCTTGATGCGCGAATTTGAAGAACAATTCATACAACATGACGTACCGTACCGCGTTGTTGGTGGACCACGATTCTATGAACGTATGGAAGTGCGTGATGCACTTTGTTATTTACGTGTTGTCGCACAGGCTTCAGATGATCTTGCTTTAGAGCGCATTATCAATAAACCAAAGCGTGGTCTGGGGAACGCAACGATACAAAACTTGCAGGCACATGCACGTACGCACGATATGAGCTTGTATGTGGCAATCCAAGACATGACACAACGGGGTGAGTTGCGTGCAAAAACAAATGCAACCTTGATGGCGTTAATCGATTCCTTCGAGCGTTGGAAGTCTCTTGTTGAAACGGTACATCATGCAGAACTTGCATGGACAGTTTTAGAAGAATCTGGATACATACAGATGTGGAAAGACGATAAAGCACCCGATGCCCCTGGGCGTGTTGAAAACTTAAAAGAGCTTGTAAATGCAATGCAAGATTTTGAGAGCCTTTCGGAGTTCTTGGAACATGTATCTCTGGTCATGGAAAACCAAGATAATAAATCGGGTGATCAAGTCACGATTATGACGCTTCACGGTGCAAAGGGGCTGGAATTTGATGCGGTCTTCCTTCCTGGTTGGGAAGATGGATTGTTTCCATCCCAACGTTCTATGGACGAATCAGGGAACAAGGGATTAGAAGAAGAACGTCGCCTTGCGTATGTAGGGATTACACGTGCACGCAAGAAGTCAACAATCACGTACGCGGCAAATAGACGTATGTATGGAAGCTGGGTAAGCTCCATCCCATCACGTTTTGTTGATGAATTACCCGAGCATACCATTGAAGTTGAAACAGATACAGGGATATATCGCCCTCAAGGAAATAAGCAGTATTCTAGCGGGGATAATGGCGGATACGGAGGCTCAAAAGGTGGAACGTACGGCGCATCTTATGGCGGCAACTACACACCACGAACAAAGGATAACTTTTCTGGGAAGAACGATAGCTTGATTAACAAACTTGTTGCTGAGCGTCGTGCAGAGCAAGGGAGTACACCCAAACAAAGTAAACCATCTTTTCAAAAAGAGGATCGTATTATGCATGATAAGTTTGGACAAGGCTCGGTCATACATGTCGATGGAAACAAGGTTGATATTGAGTTCGATAGTGGGGATATGAAGCGTGTTCTTGCAAGCTTTGTTGAAAAGCTTTAGGTCTGTACTCTACAAATCTACCCGTCCAACAGCGCGTACGGTACCAGATTTCTCTTCTTTGACCAAAATGATGAGCTGGTCAGCGCCCGCCTCTCGGATACGGTGCGGCGGAAGTGGGATCATCCGCGTTGTTGCACGTCCGTTCCAGTTCCCTGCATCATAAATATCTTTTACATTTTGAACGTAGTTAATGGTTTTATTACGGTTTTCACCGCGTCCGATGGGTGTTGTGTGAATTTTTTGAATAAGAAAGACACGGAGCTTGTAAGAATCACTTCTATTTTGAAGCGTGGGAAGTTCAGCCCTAAGGGCATTATCCGCGTATTCCAATGCAATGAGGTCAATGGCTGTTTCTTGCGCCGCTATAATGGCATTGGCGATCTTTTTACTTGCTGTGCCGACAAAATCCTTTTGTCCATTGATCACAAGTTGCGGTGTATAAACGCTCTCTGTGCCTTTTACCATATTTACAAAATGCCTCTGGCGGGTGTTACACACATTAAGCCCCAACGTGTCTTTCCACCCAATATAATCCCAATATGTAACATGACAGGAAAGAATATAAAGGTTCTCTGTGTGTGAAAGTGACTCGAGGATTTTATCTGCTGGAGGACATGAGGAGCATCCTTGTGATGTATATAGCTCTAAGACAACAGGGGATTCCACAGGAGGAAGCACAGGTGCTTCAACATTAGAGAAACTTGAGTTTGTAGCAGTAAGCGACACATAGGCAACTGCAAAAACCAAGCAAACGAGTGAAATTTTAATAATAGCCATAGAGGTTCTTCTTTCTTCGCCCATTCTATCTTATTCGCGGCATGTGTATAGTGGGATACACTTTACCCCCAATATTCAGGCTAAAATACAAACCCATCTTGTATATTGAACACGAAACTCTATATAGTAGCGATATGAGAATATTTTTATCCACGATTGTACTTTGTTTCTGTGCCACATTCATGGGTGCTTCACCTGTGAAAGCTGCGGAAGAGGGCATTGCTGTCATTATTAATGATAGTGTCATTACATATTCAGATATTAAAGATCGCATACAGCTGATCATGCAGTCATCCGGCATACCCAATACGGCGGATATGCGTAAAAAAATGATGCCTCAAATCACAAATATGTTGATTGAAGAACAGCTTAAGCTTCAAGAAGCAAGTGAATTGGGGTTTGAGGTATCTAAAGAGAAAGTCAAAGAAGGCTTAGTGGGCATTGCGAAGCAAAATAATATTCCAGTCGACAAATTTGAAGAAATGCTTCAAGCATCAGGCATTAACCTTGAAACACTTCATGATCAAATTCGTGCAGAAATAGCATGGGGGCGTGTTGTGTCAGCCAAAGTGCGTCCACAAATTGATGTAACAGAAACGGATATTGATGCAGAACTGGCTTTTTTAGAACACAATATTGGGGGAAAACAGTATTTGCTTTCAGAAATATTCCTGAGCGTTGATAAACCTGAAAATGCTGATGCAATCCACCAAACAGCACTAAAACTATACCAACAACTTAAAGCCAAACCAGATTCACTCGCCTCAGTAGCACGACAGTTTTCACAAGCTGCTGGCGCAACAAACGGTGGTGATCAGGGATGGGTAGAAACTGGGCAAAGTGAAGCTGCAATTGAACTTGTTTTAGCAATCCTACCAAAAGGCACGATCAGTCAGCCGATTAGAAGTCTAAGTGGCTATCATATCTTTTTTGTCAGAGATAAACGTTCAATGACCCCTGAAAATATTCCAGACCGCGAAGCGATCGAAGCTAAAATTGGGAATCAACGCCTTTCTCGTCGTGCAAAGTCTTACCTTCTTGATTTGAAAGCAAACGCATTTATTGAAAACCGTGTCTAAAACCCCTCTTTATAATCTGTCCCCCTTACGTGATGTTATAGAAAAGCATGAGCTTCGCGCTAAAAAGTCGCTTGGGCAGAATTTTTTGCTCGATTTAAATGTGACAGACAAAATAGCAAAACAAACCGCGAGTATTGATCAAACAACTGTGTTTGAAGTTGGTTCTGGTCCTGGGGGGTTAACCCGAAGCCTTTTAATGGCGGGTGCGAAGAAAGTCATCGCAATAGAGTTCGACCCACGCGCGGTAAAAGCCTTACAAGAGGTAAAGGACGCGTCAGAAGGGCGCTTGGAAATTATCCAAGGGGATGCGCTTAAAACAAACTTAAAAGACCTCTCTCAAGACGAACCAGCGGCAATTGTTGCAAACCTACCGTACAATATAGCCACACCACTTCTTTTCGGGTGGTTAGAGCAACTCCATGAAAATCAAAATGCATATTCTCAGATGATATTGATGTTTCAAAAAGAAGTGGCAGACCGTATTACAGCTATACCAAACAATAAGATTTATGGAAGACTGTCTGTGATGTCTCAGTGGCTTTGCCACTGCACACCGTTGTTTGATCTTCCTCCATCTGTCTTCTCTCCTCCGCCTAAAGTTACATCGACAGTGGTACAGTTTGTGCCGAAAAAAAGGGACGATAGTCCGCTTCCACCTTTCAAGGAAATGGAGCAGATTGTGAAAGCGGCATTTAGCCAAAGGCGCAAGATGATTCGCTCAACACTAAAACCTTATTTACAGGCATGTGAGAAGTGTGATATAGACATAACTCTAAGAGCGGAAGATTTGACCGTTGAGCAATATATATTGATTGCACGAGAAGTTAAAGCACAGGGCAACGCGTAAAAATGCGACTTGCGAAGTGAACTTTTAAAAAATAATATAGGGCATGTTTAGGTTTGAAACGATGGTTATATCTCGAAGAGATCTATTAAAGGGGTTTGTTGCCACAGCGGCAGCAGGTATTCTGATGCCAACATCTCTTCTTGCTGGGTCTAATGATATTACGATCCCTGAGTTTATTCCCTCATACCCCCTGAATTTATCCGCAGTCTCATCATTTCGTGCGCAAACGCAACGAGCAAAAACTGATACTTTGGAGCGTTTACCATTAAACGCAATCATTGACCCCACAAAGGGACGTATTATTGGCGAATTTGATCCTCAGATATTGATTCAGCCGATCGATCCCGCGTCACTTACGAAGATAGTGACCTTTATGATTATTCAAGACTTCCTAAGGCTTGGTCAAACTCCAGACGGAAAACCGTTCACATTGAAAACAAAGCTTGCTGATGTAACATTGCTCAATGGCGATTTCCTTAAAAATGATGATTTGACTGTTGAGGATGGACTCAATTATATAATGGGAAGATCAAACAACCAGATAGCAAGTTCTTTGGCGATTACTCTTGCAGGAAGTGAAGCCGCATTTGTCGAGTTAATGAATGCAAAAGTAAGATCATTGGGTTTAGCTAATACGAGATTGATGAATGCATCAGGCTTACCAGGTGATGAAAGATCAGAACTCTTCGTGGGAAATGATGACTACTCTAACGTGTCAACACTTGAGGATTTGTGCAAATTGACGGTACAGGCTGTTCGTCTTTATCCGGAGTATTCACAATATTCAAAAGCAGAATATGAGTTAAGTGCAGAAAGTATCCTAACAAGGAGAGCAAGAGGACAAAATCCTCGCGCAAGTTTTGCGTCGACAAACCCATTATATAAAAAGCGCTTCAAGAACCAAGCGGAAGAATTTAACATTGACGGCTTGAAGACAGGAACAACGGATATTCTTGGACGTGGCATAATCGTGACTGGGAAGAAAAATGGCTTTAGACTGGCAGGGCTGACTGCTGGGCATCCTGTATATAGAGAAGAACATGATGATACTAAACGCCCAGAACAAGCATTATATCTTTTGGCTGAAAACACACGTCTTCTGACATTCGAAGCGCAAAAAATACAAGAGTTCAATGACGCAATCAGACAGCGTAGAGAGCCATATTCTCCTACAATCGTCCCACCCGTTTAATAGACTTACAGTCCGCCCATTAATCCTCGTACAAATGTTGATGTTCCTGTAAGGCGATGACGTTTCATGCGCTCTGCATCTAAGATAGTCTGTGCTTTTTCAATTGATGTTTCGATATCTTTATTAATAATCACATAGTCATATTCTGAGTAGTGAGACATTTCGCTTGAGGCTTTTTCCATTCGGCCAAGGATTTGTTCTTCTGTTTCTTTAGTATCAAGAGCACGGTTACGAAGGCGTTTTTCAAGTTCTTCATGGCTTGGGGGAAGAATAAACACCGTAACCAAATCATCACGCGCCATTTCTGCCAATTGCTGAGTGCCTTGCCAATCAATATCGAAAATCACGTCTTTTCCTTGGGACAGTGCTTCTTCGACAGGTTGACGTGGTGTTCCATAATAATTGTCAAAAACACGCGCATATTCAAGCATTTCATCGCCTTCAATCATTTGATTAAAGGTCGGAATATCAATAAAGAAATAGTCTTTTCCATTTTTCTCTCCCTCACGCTTTGTTCGTGTTGTCGCTGAGACCGACACGCGAAGTTCTTCGTTTCTTTCCAAGAGGGCGCGGGTAATCGTTGTCTTTCCCGCTCCTGAAGGAGAAGAAAGAACAAACATGAGGCCACGACGTTTTAAATTTGATAGATCCATATATTCATATTAAACATGAAGGGGTAAGAAACAAGCTGAGAGTTTAAAATGTCCATATCAAAATCAAAAAAGAATATTGTTATTACAGGTGCATCAAGCGGAATAGGGGAGGCATTAGCCCTTCATTACGCACAAGATCACCATCATTTGATTCTGACGGGACAAAATGAAGCACGTTTATCAAAGGTCGTTGAAATGTGCCAAGCCAAAGGCGCAACGGTCAAATCTAAAATAATTGACGTTTGTGCACGTGAAAAATTACAGACGTGGCTGGAAGAAATGGATCAGAAAACGCCCATTGATCTTGTGATTGCCAATGCGGGAATATCAGGTGGAACAGCGGGAACAGATGGTACAGAGTTTATGGCACAGATGCGTCAAATTTATAATGTAAATGTTATGGGTGTCTTGAATACACTTGAACCAATTATAAACGCAATGATAAAGAGGAAATCTGGACAAGTTGCTTTTATGAGCTCAATGGCATCTTATGCGCCGTGGCCTGGTGCGCCTGCTTATGCAAGTTCTAAAACAGCAATGCGATATTTGGGGCATAGTCTTAGGGGATCGCTTAAACAATACGGAATAAAGGTAAGTGTGATTTGTCCTGGATTTATAGAGAGTCGGATTACCGCAAAGAATAATTTTCCAATGCCGTTTTTTAAGAAGGCAGACTATGCAGCTGTAAAAATTGCAAAAGGTTTGGACAAAAACAAAGTTACGATTGCCTTCCCATTTCCAACATATGCATTTTCTGTCTTGATCGGGTGTTTACCATCAGCCGTTTTAATATACATGAACGCCAAATTACCATCAAAAGGCGCACTTTAGATAGCTTTGTAAATAACGGGAAATATAAAAAACTGTTAAATATTAGCTAAAAATGTTAACATTAGGGTTTACAGGGTAATTTATTGTATTATTGATAGACGATAAATAAAGTTGAGAACAACTACCTTAGGGTAGTAAAGAAAATACAACCCTTCTCATCATGTAACCATACTGCGTACTAAGTAAAAAACTAAAAACAATAAGCAGTGGGTAAAAAAATGGATGTCAGAACAATAGAAGACAAAGCAGAGCGAGCAACAGCTCTTCTGAAAGCATTGGCAAATAAAAATCGTCTAAAAATCATGTGCTCCCTGTATAAGGGAGAAAAATGTGTTGGAGATTTAGAAGTGATTTCTGGATTAAGCCAATCGGCCCTTTCTCAACATCTTGCAAGGTTACGCCAAGACGGTTTGGTGACAACACGCCGTGAGGCGCAAACAATTTATTATTCAACAGATAATGATGAAGTACAGCACATTATGGAAGCGCTCTCAAAGTGCCTTTGTACTCCGTAATATTGACGAACATATAAAAGCTAAAACCCGTCTGCCATGTATTCAACATAGACATCTCTATTACATTTTGAGACACTAGGTCTCATGAGCATTCTCAAAACATTCTTTACGATCAATACAAAGATTTCCTTTGCCTTTGATAGATTGTTACCTGCTGCTATGTCGGTATATGGAACAACGGATTTTCACGCGCGTCTTTTGCCCGCTCATCTCCAATCAAACTGGAAAGTTTATGATATTGGTGGCGGGAAACGTCCTTTTATCTTTCCTGGTATGAAAAAAGAAATGAATATTGAGCTTATTGGTATTGATATTGATGAGTCCGAGCTTAAAAAAGCACCAAAAGGAAATTATGACGAAATTATCGTGGCAGATATGACGGCATACAGAGGTGCGGCTGATGGTGATATGGTGATCAGTCGTTCTACGCTCGAACATGTAAGGGATACAAGGGGAACAATTGCAAGCATGGCAACATGTGTAAAAGATGGCGCAACCTTGATTGTGTTTGCTCCATGTCGCAATGCGCTTTTCACAAGATTAAATGACTGGTTGCCTGAAAGTATCAAAAGAAAGCTTCTCAAGGCGCTCTATGGTGATCAAGCAGACGTAATGGGGTTTGAGGCGTTCTATGATCGCTGTACACCCTCACAGATGCGAGAGAACATTAAAGACGCAAATCTTGAGATAGAGGAAGAAACGATTTACTGGATGAGTAATTACTTTGCGTACTTCTTTCCTGCCCACATCGTATGGCGTGTGTATCAGATTCTCGTACGTATGTTGGGTATGAATAATCTATGCGAAGGCTTTGCGTACGTTATAAAAAAATAGCGCCACATACGGCGCTATCTTCAAAATATATCGTTAATGCCTATCAAGCTACTTTTGCGCCAGACTCTTTCGCACGAATTTTCTTTGCCGCATTAATCATATTTTCAAGCGCAGGTTTAACCTCTGCCCATCCACGTGTTTTCAAACCGCAATCTGGGTTCACCCAGATTTGGTCCGATGGAATAACTTTTGCTGCTTTTTCAAGCAAGCCCGTCATCTCTTCAACACTAGGGATACGCGGAGAATGAATATCATAAACGCCGGGTCCAATCTCGTTTGGATATTTAAAGGTTACGAACGCGTCTAAAAGCTCCATTTTTGAGCGACTTGTTTCAATGGAAATAACATCTGCATCAAGCGCCGCAATAGAGTCAATGATATCATTGAACTCTGCGTAACACATATGCGTATGAATCTGTGTTGAATCTTCTACGCAACATGTTGAAAGCTTAAAGCTCTCGACCGCCCATGTAAGATACGTATCCCAATCTGCACGGCGCAAGGGAAGACCTTCACGAATAGCAGGTTCATCAACTTGGATCACTTTAATGCCTGCTTTTTCAAGATCACCAACTTCATCACGAATGGCCAAACCAATTTGACGGCAAGTTTCTGAACGCGGTTGATCATCACGTACAAACGACCAGCACAATATTGTGATTGGACCTGTGAGCATGGCTTTCATTGAACGTTCTGTGAGTGACTGTGCGTACTGTGTCCATGCGACAGTCATAGGGTTTGGACGTGATACATCCCCGTAAATAATTGGAGGCTTAACACAACGAGACCCGTATGATTGTACCCATCCTAGTTTTGAAAACACATACCCATCAAGCTGTTCTCCAAAGTACTCAACCATGTCATTACGTTCCGCCTCTCCATGAACAAGAACATCCATGTCGATGCTTTCTTGGTAACGTACAACCTCTTCTATTTCCTTTTTCATGGCAGCATTGTACTCAACCTCAGGAAGTTCACCTTTTTTGAAAGAAGCTCGCGCTTTCCGAATTTCAATCGTTTGTGGAAACGATCCAATGGTTGTTGTTGGATAAGAAGGCAGTCCAAGTGCCGCTTGTTGCGCAGGGCGACGTTCTGCAAATACATGGTCACGTTGCGCCATCTCTGGTGTAATTGCCTTTACACGAGCTTTGACATCTTGGTTATGAATACGTGGAGACGTACGGCGTTCCTCAGCTACTGCGTTGCTTTTTTCAAGAGCATCAGTAATAGAAGCTTCTCCATCATTAAGCGCGGTTGCGAGTGTCGCAATCTCTTCCACTTTCTGTGTCGCAAATGCCATCCAGTTTTTGATTTGTTCATCCATCTTTGCTTCTTGTGCAAGATCAACAGGAGAATGAAGCATTGAACAACTCGGCGCGACCATAACACGGTCACTCCCAAGGGCATCTATGGCTGTATTTAAATAGCTAATGATGTGCCAAGATCATTTTTCCAAATGTTACGTCCATCAACCACACCAAGAGACAATATTTTCTCCTCTGGGAAGGCTTTAAGAACATCATCCAGTTGATCTGGTGCACGGCGAAGGTCAATATGAAGTGCATCAACAGGAAGCGCACAGGCAAGCTCTATGTTCTCGCGTAGCCCTTCAAAGTATGTTGTTACGATGATGCCCATATTTTCTGCAACGGATTTAATTGCGCTGTACGCAAGAAGGTAAGCCCCTTTTTGTGCCTCAGTTAAGTCCATCGCCAAATAAGGTTCGTCAATTTGAACCCATTTAACACCAGCAATGGAAAGTCTGATTAAAATTTCATCATAAACAGGAAGAAGTTTAGGGAGAAGTGCAATCGGATCACTATCATCTTCCATTTTCCCCATGCTTAGATATGTAATGGGTCCAATAAGAACAGGACGCGTTTCAATATCCGTTTTCTTAGCTTCCTCATATTCATCAAAGATTTTTGATGAAGAGAGCTTAAACTCTTGGTCTTTTGTAAACTCAGGAACGATATAGTGATAGTTTGTATCACACCACTTGGTCATTCCATCGCAATTACATCATGCCCATCCGTTTGTGAGCCCCGTGCCATTGCAAAATAACGGTCAAGGTCAATATCCCCACCATCCCAATCGTAACGCGCAGGGACTGCCCCAACGAGACAGCTCATATCAAGCATTTGGTCGTAATAAGAAAAATCATTTGAAGGGATATGATCAAGACCTGCATTTTTCTGCATGGTCCAGTTTTGCATTCGGATATCTCTCGCTGTCGCTTGAAGTTCGTCTTGGCTGAGTTTACCTTTCCAGTAACCTTCAACTGCTTTCTTCAATTCGCGCTTTCCACCGATACGTGGAAATCCGAGATTCGTTGCTAAAACCATGTTCATCTCCTTTAGTTTTTAAACATTGAAGGAGCATTAAACCTGAACTTGGTTCAGGCGACAAGGGAGGAATGCAAAATTATATTAAAGAGGGGCTATAAATGACCTAGTAAGCGCGGTTAGGACGATCCAAAGGATCAAAACCATAATGATCAAGCCAACGTGTGTCACCTTCAAAGAAGGTCCTAAGGTCTGGGATACCATATTTAAGCATCGCAATACGTTCAATCCCCATACCAAAGGCAAAGCCTTGATATTCGTCTGGATCAAGACCAAAGTTTTTAATTACATTTGGATGTACCATGCCACAACCCAAAATTTCAAGCCAGCTATCGCCCGACCCAATTTTCAAGCCACCGTCTTTGCGTGAACACCCAATGTCCATCTCAGCACTTGGTTCAGTAAACGGAAAAAAGCTTGGACGGAATTGCACAGGAAGATCGTCAATTTCAAAATACTTACGGACGAAATCCATCAAGCACCCTTTGAGGTGTCCCATATGCGTGTTCTTATCAATCATTAAGCCCTCACACTGATGGAACATCGGTGTGTGTGTGATGTCATAGTCAGAGCGGTATGTACGCCCCATACAAATCATTTTGACAGGTGGCTTTTGGTGTTCCATTGCACGTATTTGCACAGATGATGTATGTGTTCTTAAAACCTTCTTCGCGGCTTCCCCTGTTTCTTCAGGATCATCAGGAAGGTAGAATGTGTCATGCATTTCACGCGCAGGATGCCCAGGCGGGAAGTTCAACGCTGTGAAATTATGGTAATCATCTTCAATGTCAGGTCCTTCAGCAAGTGAAAAGCCCATATCCCCAAAAATAGTAATCAGTTCTTCCATAGTCTGAGAAATAGGATGAATTTTCCCTTGTGCCTCAGGGCGAGGAGAAAGTGTGACATCTAGCTTTTCATTTTCTAAGCGTTGATCCAACTCTTGTCTCTTAAGCATTTTTCCCTGTGTCTCAATCAAGCCAGAAATTTCAGTTTTAAGAACATTAAGCTCTTGTCCTGCGGCTTTACGCGCGTCAGGTTCCATCCCGCCCAATGTCTTCATGAGACCAGTGATCTTACCTTTTTTACCAAGTGCTGTAATACGAACTTCTTCCAATGAGGCAAGATCATTCGCGGCATCAATAAGCCCCGTAATCTCTTTTTTAATTTCTGCTGTATTCATTATGCTGACTTTGCTTCTTTCTTATCGTCTTCTTTCCCCGTTGCTTCTTTATTAGCAAACCGTTGTAGGTAGAGCTGAGCAAAATCTACAGGATTAAGGAGAAGAGGTGGGTATCCACCATTTTGTGTAAGGTCAGACATGATTTGGCGTACAAACGGGAACATCAAGCGTGGCACTTCAATCAAAAGAAGTGGGTGATGCTTATCTTCTGGAACTTGACCAAGTTCAACAACTGTTCCGTATTCAACTTCTGCAATAAACACAGTTTTATCATCGCGTGTCGCCGTTGCCGTAACTTTAAGTGCCACTTCGTAAAGTGCTTTTGCCTTATCATCTTCTAAGTTGCGTGCATCCATGTTGACGGATATGTCCATTTTCGGAGAATCCTGACCAGCTTTAAGAGACATCGGAGCGCTTGGGTTTTCAAAAGAAATATCGCGCACATACTGAGCATGTACTTGCATTGGAAGGCTTTGCATTGTCTGCGCGTCTTGCTTGTCGTCTGCAGTTTTTGCTGGAGCTTCTTTTTTTGTCTTTTTTGTTGCTGTCTTTTTGGTCATGTTTTTGTGCCTATTATTTGCTTGTTACTTATATGTACACAGAAGTTTTGGCACAGAGTTTTAATGATTTCAAGACCAATACTGAACATAGGGATGGTTTATAGTCACTTATAGTAATGATTAACAAAAGACGACCTTGAAAAAGCATGGGTAATAGGCCATATATAAATCAACAAACATAAGGTAAATATCATGAACGGCATTCCCCTCGACCTCCTAATTTATATCATTATCGCAGCAGTATTGGTTTTCTGGCTTAGAAACACAATTGGTACACGAAGCGGGGATGAACGCCAACGCCCGAACCCCTTCTTGGAAGCAACGGATAAGAATGTATCAGGCGCGGTGATTGATATTACCAGCAAAACTGAAATTCAAGATGCCCCTCTTCCTAAAAATATGGATTTTGCAAACTCCGTTGCTGAAACTGGAATCAGAGAGCTGATCAAAATGGATCATAGCTTTGATGTAAAAGCCTTCGTTGATAATGCGAAGGATGCCTTCGTTATGATCGTTGAAGGCTTTGCAGAGGGAGATCGTGATATTCTCGCCGCACTTTTGGCAGAGCCTGTCTATCAAGGGTTTGATGATGCCATCACAGCACGTGAAAAAGCGGGTGAGACAGTAGAAACTGAAATTCATGCCATTAAGAAAGCCGAGATTGTCGAAGTAAGAATCGAAGGTAAAATGGTCTATGTGTCTTTCCAATTCACAGCAGAAGAGACAGCTGTTATGCGTGATAAAGAGGGCGAGATCACAAGCGGTGATCCAGATCGTATTACTGAAATGTGTGATATATGGACATTTGGTCGTGATACGAAAGCCAAAGACCCAACGTGGAAAGTATATGAAACACGCGATGGCGAACCAGAAGATCACAAAACACCAATCCCTGATGCGAAGTAAATAATCATGAAAAAACTAGCCCTTGTCGTCTGTTCTCTATCCTTATTTGGGTGTGAGACCGTCCCAACCACACAAGCAAAAGTGGATGATGGCTATAAGCTTAAACCAATATCATTTACACAAATTGCAGGATGGAGCATGCAAGACACGCAGGAGCTAAACAGCTTTGTATCCGCCTTTGATAAATCATGTGAACGTATAGCTAAGAAAAACCCAGAAGCAGGGTTTGGTCATGAACCAGAATGGGGAACATTCGGACAATGGCAAGAATTATGTGCCAAGCGCCCAGAAAACACACCAGATTATAATGTCGTACAGTGGATTGAAGAAAACTTTCAACCTTTCAAAGTGACCAATAAAGCCAACGATTCTGTGGGTCTGTTCACTGGATATTACGAAGCATCTCTCAATGGGTCAAATATGCAAACTGCGCGTTACAATGTTCCATTGCGTGAAAAGCCACGCGACCTTGTGAGTGTTGATTTAGGATTGTTCCGTGATGATTTACGCGGTAAGCGCATTGCGGGACGCGTGATTGATAATAAGCTAAAACCTTATGAAGATCGCGCCGAGATCACAGCCCAAAAAATGCCTTTAAACGTTGATAAAACGATTATGTGGGTGGATAGCCCAGTAGATGCATTTTTCCTTGAGATTCAAGGCTCAGGCATTGTGAGAATGTCAGATGGCTCAACACAACGTGTCGGGTACGCAGGTCAAAATGGACATGAATACACAGCCATTGGACGTACGCTGATTGATATGGGTGAATTGACCAAACAAAACGTATCAATGCAATCTATTCGTACATGGTTAGTGGCGAACCCTGAGGAGGGACGTCACATCATGAATAGCAATCGTTCGTATGTGTTCTTTAGAAAATTACGTACTGATGGACCTGTTGGCGCAGAAGGCGTGACACTGACAGCAGGGCGCTCCCTTGCTGTAGATCGTGGGCTGTATCCATATGGTTTACCTGTATGGATTGATGTCGAAAATCCAGTTGAGGATGCGCCAAACCTTCAAAAACTTATGGTGGCACAAGACACGGGTGGTGCAATTAAGGGTGCTGTGCGTGGGGATGTGTTTTGGGGGTACGGTGCAAACGCTGAAGCCATGGCAGGAAATATGAAGTCCAAAGGCACAATGACTGTTTTCATCCCAAAATAAACCCGTGAATCCATGCCCATCTAAAATCTTGCAATTTTCACAAAAGTACAGTATTTTACATATTGTTATTTAGGCGAGTATGTAAGGATATCGGATTATGGCTGTAGAAATTTTAAATAGTTGTAGATTGCAATTTAATCGTGAGTTAACGAGTGCGTTACCCGCCAAACTTGATCCAAAGCATCAAAATGTTGTGTTTACCAAATCTGATGGAAGCATCGGTGGTGTATTCTCTCGTGAGACTTTACGTGAGTTACAGGGGAGTACAGAGCAAGAAAATTTAATGAAATATGGTTTGTCAGATGAAGAACTATTAAGTGGCTATTGGGAGTCAAGATACGCTTACCTACGCCCAGATGCTGCCGAGTCCCTCGATACGTTTAGATTTAACCCGTCTTAGAGGGGTTATTCCCTATTCTAAGTCTTTATTTCAACGCTTTTTTCTTGCTCTCTGTGAGTTCAGGAGAGGAGAGATCGCGTGTCGTGGTTTTAACCAATTTAATCTGCTCAATGTCTTTCATGCCACTGGCAACTTCGTAATCTTTAAAGCGTCGCGCTTGTGGTAAAACATTGCTTTCAAGCGATCCTATCGCTTGGTTATAGCTTCCGATGGCTTTTTCCAAGCCTTTTCCAACATTATCCATGTGTCCGCCAAATACAGATACACGCTTGTAAAGCTCTTGCCCAAGTTCTGAAATTTCACGCGCGCTATCCGCAAGTTTTTCTTGGGACCAACCATACATAACCGCCTTACATAAAGAAATAAGCGTGGTTGGAGAAGCTGGAATAACCTTCTGCTCAACACCTGCTTCAATCAAAGATGGGTCGCGTTCTAGTGCGGCAGAGAAATAGCTTTCTCCGGGTAAAAACATGATGACAAATTCAGGGCTATCAAAGTTTTTCCAGTACGATTTTGCACCAAGTTTCTTGAGATGATCTTTAACATGGCGCGCATGCGTATCCAGATATTGTAGACGTGCATCTTCACTCACATCTTCTTTAAAGGCATTCAGATAAGCATCTAATGGTGCCTTGGAATCAATGACGATTTGTTTCTGACCCGGAAGTTCAATGATCACATCAGGGCGTTGCCCATCAACCGTAACTTGCGTATGGAAATGAATTCCTTCAACCATGCCCGCCATTTCTAAGCATCGTTTAAGTTGCATTTCACCCCATTGACCACGTGTGGAAGGGGAGCGCAGAGCTTGTACCAAAGAAGACGTTTCTTGGCGAAGCTTCGCTTGGTCTTGATGCATGGTTCCAATTTGAGTTTTTAGCTCGGCATAAGCAGAAATCCGTGCCTTTTCCAGATCACCAAGCTTGGCATCCATTGTTGAGAGTGTCTTTGTGACCGGATCAATAAGGTCAGAGATCGCTTTTTGGCGCTTTTCAAGCTCGTGGGCGTTGTTGACCTGTGATTGTGCAAGCTTTTCCTGCGCAAGCTGCAGAAACTGCTCAGAGCTCTTCCGAAGGGCGTCCTGCGCGAGTGTGTCGAATGTTTGCCCTAATGTTTGAAATTGTTGGTTAAGTTGCGCTTTTTCTTTCTCAAGGCGTATAACCCAACGCATAAAAATAATAGACGCAATTAGAAAGCCAATTGCACCACCAATCCAAAGCCCTTGGGCTTGAGTATCAAAAATAACCTGTAAAAAATCCATGCACTGACTATTGCACAAGGGGTGACGTAAACACAACTCTCATGTTATAATTATGGACATGAAGCATTTACACCACCATTCTGCTCGAAATGAAGCAGGAAACGTCATTGTCTTAATCCTTATCGCGGTGGCATTATTTGGTGCGCTCACATTTACCTTGTCGAGATCAATGCAGGGTGGAAATTCAGATGAATTGAACGCGGCTCAGCTTCAACAATATACCTCAGAAATTTTAACTTATGCAGCAGTCGCGGAGAATGTCGTTAACCAGATGGCTTTTGACGGTACGGCAATTGATGAAATTGACCCCATATTACCATCAGATGGAGCGTTTAATACTGCACCCAACATTAAAAAATTATTTCATGTCAGTGGTGGTGGATTGAACTATAAACCGGCAAAAGAGCCACCATTTGCGCTTGTTTCCCCAGCACCAACAACACAAAGTGCATGGGTGGTTAGTAATGTAACAAATGTTGAATGGACGCCCTCAACCGCCAACGACATTATTTTGACAGCTTTCGGAATAGAAGAAGGTATCTGCGCTGAGATTAATAAAAAACTCACAGGTTCTACGGTTATTCCTACGCTTAATAGCCCAGGATTAGAAAATGATGTTTTCGCAGAGAATGCAGGAGGATCGGATCTAACCACAGTGGCATGTGCTGGCTGTGAGGGATATTCATCTATATGTGTTTCTCGTGTTGACCCTATTAACCGATGGTTTTTTTACTCAATCATCGCCGCGAATTAAAAAGTTTAGTAAGACGTAAGCCTCATAATTTGAACCTGAAGTTCATCCAAGCCAAATTTCCCCCATGCACTTGTCTGACAAATAATAGGTTGTGCTGCGGCATGTTTCTTTAACACTTCTTCCGTCCTTTGCTTAGTAATGACAAGCTGTTCATCTTTTTGTTTATCACATTTTGTTAAAACAATACGGTAGTTCACAGCTGTGCTATCAAGCATTTTCATCATATCAAGATCACTTGGCTTTAAACCATGGCGCGCATCCACAAGAACAAAAACACACCGTAGATGTGGACGACCACGAAGATAGTTTTTCATGAGTGTTGTCCAGTTTTCCACTTGAGTTTTTGAAACTTTCGCATAGCCATATCCAGGCAAATCAACGATGTGAATTTGTCCACCAAGGTTAAAGAAGTTAAGTTGCTGCGTCCGACCCGGTGTATTGGATGTACGTGCCAAATCTTTGCGTCCCGTCAATGCGTTAATCAAAGAAGACTTTCCAACGTTAGAGCGTCCAATAAAGGCTACCTCTGGCATATTATCTTCGGGCAATTGCTTAAGTTCTGCAACCCCCAATACGAAGTCGCATGTTCCCGCAAATAATTTGCGCGCGCGTGTCTGTTCTTCTTCTGTAATCTCTTCCATTAGTCTCTCTCAACTGTTTTTTCTTTTTTAATCTTATCGTCGTTATCATCATCGTCTTCGTCTCCACCAAACAAATGGATTTGAACACCCATAGACTTCATGATAACCGCTTGCTGAAGAACAGAAAGCGCATTACTAAATGTCCAGTAAATAACCAGACCTGATGCAAAACCAGACATAATGAACCCAATGAAATAAGGGAAATACTTCATCATGATTTTTTGTGTAGGGTCTTGAGGTGGTGGGTTCAAACGTTGTTGAAGCACCATGAAGAAAATCATCATGCATGGCCAAATCCCGATCATCAGGAATGACGGAGGATCAAACGGGATCAATCCGAACAAGTTGAATATTGAAGTTGGATCCGCTTGTGATAAATCTTGAATCCATCCAAAGAATGGCGCATGGCGCATTTCAACGGAAATATAAATCACCTTATACATTGCGAAGAAAATAGGGATTTGAAGCAAAATAGGAAGACACCCAGCCATCGGATTTACTTTTTCTTTCTGGTAAAGCTTCATCAATGCTTGTTGCATGCCTGCTTTATCATCCTTGTACTTTGCTTTTAGTTCCGTCATCTCTGGGGCAATTTTCTTCATTTTTGCAAATGAACGATATGATGTGTTTGCCAAAGGAAAAACAGCTAATCTTAGCATGAACGTCAGGATAATAATTGCTACTCCAAAGTTTCCAACAACACTATACAGCGCAGTTAGCAACCAATGGAGAGGGCGTGTGATGAAGTATAAAATTCCAAAATCAACGGCCAAGTCAAAGTGGCGCACATTCATCTTTTCAGCATATTCATCCAATAAACGCACGTTTTTAACACCTGCATAAATGTGATGTATTACTTCAATTGAATCGCCTGCTTTAAGGTTTAAAGCGCTCCCCATAACATCCGTTTGGTAAAGGGGACGAATAGCAGAGATATTGTTCGTTTTTTCAACAAAACGGAAAGTCTTATCCATTGTTTGTTCTGGTAATAAGCTGACAAGCCAATATTTTTGGCCAAATCCAATCCAACCTTCTTTAGAAACATAGTTCCATGAAGGTTTATCACCCACATCTTTGTACTTAATTTCTTCAAGATCGCCACCGATATAACCCAAAGGCCCTTCATGAACGATAATATTTTTATCAATAATTGGAGGCTTTCCACGGCGCGCAATGGCTGAATATGGGTGAATTTCTATATCTTTTCCTGAGCTATTACGTACAGACTCTGTAACAGACAGCATAAAGTGTGAGTCGATCTCGTATTTTCTTTCAAAAGAAATACCTTGTTGGTTGTTCCATACAAAGATGATCGGGCTTTGGGGAGTAAGTTCTTCTCCGCTAACCAATGACCAGACAGTGTTCTTATCAGGGAGAGCGATGGATTGGTCCGCTGCGACCCAACCTGTTTCTGCATAATGAGGAAACTCACTTCCTGCAGGAGACAATAATGTCACATATTCTTTTTTATCATGTGTTTTATAGTGGCTTTTGAGCGATATATCATCAATGCGTCCACCTTTTGTTGAGATAGAACCTTTAAGTTCAGGTGTATCAATGACAACCCGTTTTTTATTCACGAGGTCGCTTGCGATGAAGTCCATGCGATCCATCTTAGGGTCTAGGAAGTCGATTGCATCATCGAGTGTACCTACGTTGTTGAGCTTTTTCTCTTGTGCGATTTGCGCTTTTTGTGCGGCAACATTTGGAGACATAACAAAGTAATCATAAGCGGCCCAAAGTGCCACGGCTATCACAATAAAGACGATTAAATTTTTAATATCGTCAGGGTGCATTTGTCCAGGTTTTTGAACGCTCATTTACTTGTCTTTCATTTTTTTCTTTGCATTGATCAACATCTTATAGAGGAACAAATCTTTATAGGCAAATCGTTTCGGCACAGGATCAAGAGGTTGTCCTTTATACCAAGGGTTACACTTAAAAATACGAATGACTGTAAGGAGTGTTCCCTTAAGAAATCCGTGCATTTCATAAGCCTCTTCTGCGAAGTGGGAGCATGTTGGGTGAAAACGGCATTGGTTGCCCATAATAGGGGAGAGAAAAAACCTGTAAAAACGGATGAAGGCTTTCATCATAGCTGAGGCAGCCTTTTCAATGCCCATTTAAGGTCTTTCTCAAGGTCTTTATAATCACATGTGAGGGCTTCTTTGCGTCCAATGAGTACATAATCCATTTTTGTCTTATGGTCTGATGTCGGGAGCACATTTTGAATAGCCGAACGTAACCGTCGTTTTACACGGTTGCGATCAGTTGCATTCTTAAACATTCTTTTGGTAACCGTAAGCCCAAAACGGATGTCTGGGTGAGGGTCTGGAGAATCACCAGAGGCAGGAGCTCTTTGATCTCTACGGAGAATGAAATTCTTCGTGACCCACTTTTCTCCACCTTGCTGAAGACGCAAAAAATCGGCGCGTTTTTTCAAACTGCCGATTGTTTTATATGTTTCAATTTCTGTACCCATGAGGTCGTCCTCATGAAGAAACTGCTGCCTATGCAGACAATTTCTTACGTCCTTTTGCACGACGTGCAGATAAAATTGCGCGTCCATGACGTGTGGCCATACGTGCACGAAATCCGTGTCTGCGGGCGCGAACCAAAAGAGATGGTTGGAAAGTTCTTTTTGTTGACATGAGCGTTGCTCCTAAATTTCTAATATAGTGTTCAATAATCCTTGAGTGGCGAATGTATAATGTGTAAAACAACTATTGTCAAGAAACATAAGTGACATAAAGTGAAACGTTCATATAAACGCCTTGCTTTCTTCTGTGTTTCTGGCATGCTATTGAAAATAAAACGAATAAAATAAAGAAGAGATTTATTCTATGTATGAAGATGACAAATGGAACCCAGTAACGGGGGAAGAGTTAACAGGATTTCTTGAGCAAGTTGGGAAAATTGATGGGGTATTAGATCCGTCTGCTGAAACAACAAAGGTAGAATGGAGATCTCTTCCGTTCTTTGATTCCGTTGCAATGATCCGTATGAGAGATGAAAATTGGATGCCAAAAGAGCTGACAGTATATTATCTCACAGATCAAGGCACACTATACCGCCTGAACGGGACATCCCCTCCAATCCACGATATTAATGCAAAAGCACCGATTAAAGTGAACGATGGTAACGTTTTAGATTATCTTCGATTCTTCTGTTTCTTCGTGCGCGGAGAAGAAGGTCCATTTTTGATCGCAGAAGATATGGACGAGCCAAATATGCCTGAAATGGATGATAAGATGAAAGCCGTAATCGGCGGATCTTTACGTCCTGCAAGCTTTGAAGGTAAAAATGAGCAAAGTCACTGGCTATGTGATGCTGTTGTGTTTTATTCAAACGCTTTGTTTATCGCTAACTTCTCAGTTCACCCATCGGGTATGATTGAAATGTTGGATGACGAACCAATTGCCTCAGATTTATCTGTACGGGTTAATCGCCCAGTGGCATTGGACACAGAAGGCAAAGCTAAATAAAGCCAAAAAGATTATAATGAGATTATTTAAGGGCTTTGAATATTTTGAAGCCCTTTTCTTGTGCCAAGACCTCAACTTGAAAGAATAAGTCGTTCAAAATATTCTCATAAGGGAGATGGTTGTTTGCAACCATGTATAGCTCTCCATACTGTCCAAGTGCTTTATGTGCTGCGGTGATCATGTTTTTACCCAAGGACATATCGTGGTCTTTGCCCTCATGAAACGGTGGGTTCATCACAATAAATCCAAGATGCTCGACGGGGCATTCTTTTGTTAAATCAGACCAAATCACATTATAAGAGCGGTCTTTATGACGTTTTTCAAGGTTGATTTTGCAAGATTCTACGGCGTGATAATCAACATCTAAGCAGGTCATGTGCGTGACTTCATGATTCTTTAAAAAGACTTGGTCAGTGAGGTATCCGTATCCACACCCAAAGTCTGCACCAGTATCTTTTAGATAGTTAGGGATATGCCGAGCCAAAAGCTCAGAGCCAGTATCAATTTTATTCCACCCGAACACCCCAGGCTTTACAAGGTATCCGTGTTGATTAGGCTTCGGGGCACCTTTTTCAAGGCAATATTTAACTGTATCGAGCTTCAGGGTGGTTGTTTTTCGAGTTACAACTGACTTACAGTGATTTTTTGAAAAACTTTGTAGGACTTCCAAGCCAAAAGCTTTCAAAATCTTTTGAAGGCGTGCACCTCCTGCGTTCTTTGCTGCACATAAGATAAGCGTCCCGTTATCCTCTAAGTGCATTAATGCAGAGGCAATATCGTAGAGGGATTGCTCGGCTTGTTTAGGCAGCAAAACAAAGCAAGCATCATATCGTACATCTTTTGGAATGGTTGATGAGCTTGTATAGCTGTGGTTAAGAAAGCCCGTATGGACCTGATAGTGCGGGGTCACAACGTGAACTTTAGCGGGAGGAAGAGCTTCTTTAATCGACAGATCAAAAGCACCGTTCACAAAACATCCGCGTTCGAAAGAGAGGGCGTTACGTTCGATTGTGTAAATAAGGGTTTTGAGGCTATTAGAAATCATATATACAAGGATATAGAGCTTTGAAAACAGAGCAAGATGAATATATTTGACATAATATTTCAATAGATGTAATATGCACTCTAATATTGTGAGGATATAAAAATGACATATGACATTCAAAATAAAAGCGACCTAACTCCAGAAAAGATTTCTGGGGCGATATTTGGTCCGGCGGCAAATGCAATATCTGCGCTTGATGATATACAAAAAATCGGCGGCATGGTACTAAAAATGGATGTTGTAGAAGCACAAGCGCCCTTTTCACTGGCGGTCACCAGAGGAAAAATGACATCAGAAGTCGCTCAGGAAGAATTTCAAAAGGTGTTAATAGAAAATAAAAAAGAGTTTGGCTTAAACAATTAAACAAAGTTTGGGAGACAGAGTATGGTTTTACTTACAAAAGATAATTTAACGGCTCAAAACATTGCAGAATCAATGTTTGGTAAAGATGTGACAGTTGATGATCGCCGAAGCGTTGCACAAAAATTAATAGATCTTACTGGACCAGATAAAGGACGTATTATTGCGTCTGTGGCTTTTGATGTTGCGAACGACACACCAAAAGCTGTAAGCCCTGATGGTGATCAGCAATTCGCAATTGAGCCTGTTGCCCGTGCGCTTCAAGAGGCTAAATTACTTCCATAAATCAATAGGAGTTTTTATAAGCTCTTCTAATTTTTGAATTTCATCCCCGAGCTGTTCGGTAAGGAATTTCATATCATTATCTGGGATCGCTGTTTTTGATGCATCTGGCTTTTCTGTTCCAAAAATAATGCGCTTTACGCCCAATGCCTTCACAAAATTAATAATGAAGTACAGCCTGTGACGTCTAAGCCAGTCAGCCACGCGCTGGGCAAACCCTGCAAGGGCGCCTGATCTGGAATATGTCGTAACATTATAACGTTCACGTAATTTCTCAGGTGGTTCCATATATGGAATGTTGAGGGTCTCACATATATCAAGAATAAATTGATCTTGGTTTTGTTCCAATGATTCTTGATAGACAATTTTAATGTTATCAAGTGAATAGAGCTTGAGCCATCGTCCTAAATTCTTGGCATAACGGCTGCTATCTAAAATCTGGGGTTGTTGTTTACATGCGGCCTCAAGTGATCCTGACACAATTCCATAACGTAGATAATGTAGATAGAGAGAGTATGAGCGCACAATAGGGTGACGTAGAGGGCATACAAGCTGAATATCCTTACCAAAGACATCAAAAACGCGCTGGGGCGCATCTTTGTGATCAAAACTGGTTGTTGAGATTTCCGTGATCAGGGTATGATCTTTCTGAGGTCTGAAATGAGAGGCATAGCTTCCGATGCCCTTTTCAAAGTCACGATCGAAAAAGAAAACTTCCTTCACATCTGATGGAAGGCAAATATCACCACGTACTCGTAAATAACGATCTAGCCATGAAGTACCCGACCTCTGAGGTCCCATAAAAAGAATGAAGGGGCGGTCAAAAATGCGGTATCTCTTTTTTCGACGTTCGACAATCATGAGGGTGAACTCTTCTCTTCTTTTACAAATGCCGCAAAGCTAGACCAAAATTCGTCGCGGATAGGTTGAAGTATATCCTGCGTATAGTCCATTGACTTGGTGAAATTGTCCTGCGCTTGTATTTCTAGCGTATCGTCCGATATGCTTTTTAGAATTTGTGCGGCGAGCTGTTTGGCATCCCCAGCCTTATGAATGTATGTGTCAGGTAGAAGCTCTGGAATACCACCAGCATTTGATCCGAACGCTGGGCAACCACGGCTCATGGCTTCGATTGTGGCGCGTGGGACACCTTCGTGAAAACTAGGCTGGATATAAAGATCAACATGATCTAACCACTTTAAAACAGCATCTCCGCTTTCTACTACACCGTCAAATTGAACATTGTTTTGCATGTCATGCGCATGTGTGACATGGCGATAGCGTGCTGCATTCCCTGGACCTAATATTTTTAATTTAAACTTACGATCAGACTGAGCATTTAAATGTCCGAGAGCTTCGATGGCTATATCAATACCTTTAAGCTTGTGATCTAAATGCCCAATAAGCCCGATTTCAATCGGTAGGTCGGTTGTATGTGATGATTTAATTCGCTCCATCCGTCGCACAAGAACAGAAGGTAATGGTTTATCAATGCGTACATTTGAGGCAATTGCCGTTTCGCCCTTGGCAGGGTAACGGTTGGGCAAAAACTCTTTGCTGACATATAGGACATAATCGGCATTCTGCGCAAGATAACGCATACGCTTCGCACGAATGGGAGCATAAGCTTTCCCAAGGAGTGATCCATGATTCCACGTATTATCCCATGGGCATCCTGCGATTTCATGGGCGATTGGCTTGCCTGTTCTTCTGGCCTGCTTAAAGGCGATCCAGCCAATTTCACTCATCGTGCGTACAATAATGGCATCCACACTATCAACGAGCGCAATCACTTCTTCCTCAACAACGCTTTTGTTTTTAAGTAATCCAAGTGGGCTGTTTATATTCGGTAGTGTCTTGATAGAAACTCCGTCGCCATCACTTCGGTTCAAAGCATTAACGTCTTCGCCCGTTTCCACATCGCGCCCACGTCCAACCACAATAAGTTCATCACAAATTTTGGTGTAGGTACTCCAATAGCTATACGCAAATTGCCCCTCAGAATAGAAGCAATTATCGGAGTCTTTAATATAGACGTTATCGTGGCAATAAAGAATTTTCATGAAAATGATAAGGAAGGGATTGCGTTAATTCAGTAAACAGCATAAATCTTTTATCCAAATGACGCAATCAAAGATGAAAAAAACCATCCCAGCCCACTATGCAAATAAAGGAAATTTGCTAGAAGGGTCTATTACCAAGCACTTAATGAGGCTCACGATCCCTATGGTATGGGGCATTGGAATCATTATTAGCTTTCAATTGGTGGATATTTACTTCATTTCACGTCTTGGAAAAGAATCACTTGCAGCCGTAAGTTTTACCTTCCCCGTTACATATGCAATTTTTGTGGTGAGTATGGGGTTCAGTATTGCTATGTCTTCTGTAATTTCTCGTTTGATAGGTGAGGGAGATAAGGAGAGCGTCAACCGTGTGACAACACAAGGCTTGCTCCTAACATTGATATGTTCTGTTGTTTTATCTCTCTTAGCATATATTTTCCAAAAACCCATCTTTCAGCTTATGGGCGCAGATGAAACATTGTTGCCCATAACGCTTAGCTATATGAGCATATGGCTTCTGTCTATGCCGTTCTTATCTTTACCAATGGTCGGAAACTCGTCCATTCGCGCAGGTGGGGATGCCATGACTCCTGCGATCATTATGACTGCATCGGCACTGACCAATCTGATCTTAGACCCGCTCTTGATTTTTGGGCTAGCTGGATTCCCAGAGCTTGGCGTAGAGGGGGCTGCATGGGCAACACTTATCGCAAATGTTGTTGCCATGGTCGCTGGGTTGTACGTCCTCGTCTTTGTAAAAAAGCGCGCGCACATAAAATGGTTGGCTGACTTGTCAGACTTTAAAGATACAACCAAACGTCTTTTGGTGATTGCGCTTCCCGTAGGTATTACAAGTTTGATCTTACCGATTACAAATGCCGTGATCATTGGTTTGCTCTCAAGTATTAGCGTTGAAGCTGTTGCTTCTTTTGGAATAGCCACACGCGTTGAGGCGTTTGCCTTTATCGTTTTGATGGCGCTTTCAACCGCAATGGCGCCGATTATCGGACAGAATTGGGGGGCGGGTGATTTTAACCGTGTATATGAGACCCTTAAAAAATCAATTAAATTTAATGTGTTATGGTCTTTGGCAATTGCGGTTGTCCTCGTTCTACTGGGAAAACAAATTGCGGGCTTGTTCTCAGATGACCCTGCAATCATTGAGCTTACACAAATGTTCTTCTGGATTGTGCCTCTATCATATGCGCTAAGTAACTTGGCAAATGGGTGGATGTCAGCATTCAATGCGATGGGAAAACCTAAGCGCTCCCTTGTTATGATGCTTGTAAAATACATTGTGATGTTACTGCCTGCGCTTTGGGTTGGACAGCTCTATGGCATTGTAGGGATTTTCAGTGCAATTGCGTTCGTGAATATCCTCTCTGGTCTAGGGTTTCATATTCTAAGTTGGCGCGCATGTAAGGCCTGTGAAACACAGTAGAGCTATGACATAAAACTTTCTTTTTTGTGATCATTATGATAATAAATCTTCATGGATATATTAATCAACGCCCTCATTCTTGCCGGAGTTTTTGGAGTGGCTGTACTTTCTCCCGGCCCTGATCTCGTTGTTGCTATTCGAAATTCAATTGCCTATGGACGTTTAACTGGTTTTTGGACAGCCTTAGGATTTGGATTTGGTGTTCTCGTCCATGTGACATATACATCGTTTGGGTTGGCAGCACTTATCTCTCAGTCAATTTTTATCTTTACGATCATTAAAATGATAGGTGCGGTGTACTTGATCTATATGGGGATTAAGGCGTTAAGATCAAACGGTATAAAAGAAATAGACGTAGAAGAAGCACCATCTAAGAAACCAATATCAGCGTTTAAAGCGTGGTCTCAGGGGTTTATTACCAATATATTTAATCCGAAGGCAACATTGTTCTTTTTGGCGCTATTCAGTCAGTTTATAAATCACTCTGATCCACTCTGGGTCTATGCTGTGTACGGTGGCGTTTGTTTTGGTTTGGTGGTTGTTTGGTTCTCTCTTGTCTCCGTGTTTCTTACAATCCCACGTATTCGTAATAAATTTTTGTCTATCTCAAAATGGGTTGACCGCGTATGTGGAACATTGTTTATTGCATTAGGCATTAAATTGGCACTGACCAAAAACCCAAATTGAGACCATAGAAAAGGAAACGTATTCATTGACGCAAAGCACGCCAACCACAAACTTGAAGCCCGTTATGAAGGGTTTATACGCAGAACATATCTCGAAGAGCTATAAGAAAAAACCTGTTCTTCGTGATGTTTCGTTGCATGTTGCCCCTGGTGAATCTGTTGCATTGTTAGGTCCAAATGGTGCAGGTAAAACAACATGTTTTTACATCATGGTGGGTCTTATCAACGCCAATAATGGGCGTGTCCTCTTGGACGGAAGCGACATCACAAAATTACCAATGTACCAACGTGCGCGCTTGGGGATCGGCTATCTTCCACAAGAAGCATCCATCTTCCGCGGGTTGAGCGTTGAAGACAATATCCGCCTTGTATTGCAAGGGCAGGATATGCCAAAAGATCGCCAAGAAATCCTTCTTGATGAATTATTGGCTGAGTTTTCAATCGCACATTTAAGACGTACACCATCTGTCGCATTGTCTGGTGGGGAGCGTCGTCGGTGTGAAATTGCCCGTGCCTTGGCTGCACGCCCAGAGTTTATCCTCTTGGATGAACCTTTGGCGGGGATTGATCCAATCGCTGTTGGGGACATTCGTGATCTTATTGGGCAACTTAAAACACGTGGTATTGGTGTTCTGATCACAGACCATAATGTACGAGATACATTGGGTATCGTGGATCGTGCCTACATCCTTCATGATGGTAAAGTTCTTATGGAAGGCACACCTGATGAGATCGTTGCTAACGACGATGTAAGACAGGTGTACCTCGGCGAAGGTTTTTCACTTTAAATTAATGCTTTTCTGGTATATTAGAGCATATGAATACTAAATCACAACGTGGAAACGTTCTCTTTTTAATCTTAATTGCGGTGGCTTTATTTGCCGCCCTTTCATATGCCGTGACACGCTCCTCGCGTGGCGGAGGCGGGGATGTTGATAAAGATAAAGCGAGGCTTAATGCATCGCAAATTTTACAATGGCACGCACTGTTAAAAATGGAAGTTCTTCGATTCTCTCTTCGGTCAGGGATTGCACAGGAAGATATTCGTATCACAGGAGGAAATTCTTGGACGCATTGTACAACGGGAACAGATTGTCTTTGGGCCTCTGATGGGGGCGAAATGGAATACCCTCCACCACAAGTAAAACAATTTGCAACAGGCTGGACAGATTCTGTCTATGATTCTTATGCGGGAGGGTCAAGCGTCAATGGGTTTACAGACCCTCATTGGTTTGAAGTTTTTTTAGGAACAACGTCTGAACAAGAAGTGCTCTGTCAGGCATATAATGATCTTCAGGGAATTGGTTCATACGGTACAACTCAAAATTCGTATCCAGGAGAAGAAACGGCGTGTTATCTCTTTAGTGGAACGACGTATACAATCTATTTTGTTTTTCAGAGTGATTAGATACCAGACGAACGTATTTGATTTTAGCTTTTCACTATAAATTTACAGAGTTCGTGATAGAATCAAAACATGAATTCGCAAACCCCTCGTTTAGATCTCCGTCAAGGCCAGTCACAGACACTGGTGATGAACCAACAAATGCAACAAGCCATTCATTTGTTGCAACTCTCCAACTTGGAATTATCTGATTATCTTGATGCAGAACTTGCGGAAAATCCGTTGCTTGAACGCGATGAATCAACCCCAGAAGACGGACAAAAAGAAGAGGGTGCAGAAGACCAAAAAGATGAGGCTTCAACAGAAGATGAGGGCATAGATGAACCGCTCACAGATTTTGATGCAGGATCAATGCATGCAGATAGCACACACCAAGGTGCAACCTCCAAAAGTGCAG
>JAESUK010000133.1 GCA_016763095.1 Alphaproteobacteria bacterium | reverse complement strand
GAATCGTTAGACAATCCGAATGAACCATAGAGGACTGATATCATTCAATTAGTTTCGGGTTGGACACTTAGAGCCTGTTTCGAAAGTAGTTGAGTGATATCAGTGGTTTGTGATTCATTCGGATTGTCAAAGATTCGAAGGAGATCACGATGGCCTGGACTGATATCACCCGAGCAGAGCATAAACGCATTTACAGCCGTTATCCAAGTGATTGTTCTGATGAGGAATGGGCAATCATTGAGCCGTTTCTGCCGGTGGCGCGTCATGGCGGTCGGCCACGCACCACTGATATGCGTTTGCTGTTTGATGCAATTTTGTACATGGCACAAGGCGGCATTCAATGGCGCATGTTGCCGAAAGATTTCCCGCCACGATCGACCGTGCAGCGATATTTCTACGACTGGCGCGAGAGCGGATTGTTGTCAGGCATCAACTTTGCTCTTGTCCAGATGGGTCGGGAGCTTGAGAACAAAGAACCTTGCCCGAGTGCCGGTGTGATCGACAGCCAGACAGTCAAAACCACGGAAAGCGGTGGGCCGCGCGGCTATGATGCGGGCAAGAAGATCAAGGGACGCAAACGCCATATTGTGACAGACACTAACGGTTTTCTTGTCGGTCTGGTGGTGCATGAGGCCAATATTCAAGACCGTGATGGCGCTGTAATTGTTCTGCAATCTATCCGCCGGTTTTATCCATTCCTGCGCCACATGTTTGCAGATGGTGGCTACGCTGGTGATAAGCTGAAAAACGCTTTGAAGGGCAAAGGCAAGTGGACAATCGAAGTGATTAAACGAACCGACGATATGAGTGGGTTTGTTGTTTTACCCCGGCGGTGGGTAGTCGAGCGTACATTCGCATGGCTGGGAAGGGTGTTGTCACGTTAACTGCCTTACTCTGAAAAAGTTCAGATATTGATATTCAACCGATGCTGACCACGGCATTCCAAGCGTCAAACGCTTCCAGCCGGTGGTATCGAATTGTTAATGCGGAGCGGCGGCGGTCTGGAACGGAGAAGCTATTTCGGATGGCGGAGTGGATTGACACGAACCGCTGCAAACTACCCGGCGATCGATAACCTTGCACCGCCCTTTCCCGCTTCCGGGACGGCAGGTGGCTGTTTTCGGCGCGATTGTTCAATCCTTTGTGAGACCGATGTTCCACGCTCGGCGCAATCTTTCGCCTAGCCGCGCCGTAGGATCGTAATTTGTCGGTAATGAAGCGTTTCGGGGTCCGCCCGTGCTTCTTCATCAAACGAGTGAGCAGACGTTTTGCTGCTGCCGTGTTGCGTCGGGTCTGCAAGATTTCATCCAGAACTATCCCATTCTGATCAACCGCTCGCCACAGCCAGAATTTACGGCCCTTAATATTTACAACGACTTCGTCCAAATCGCCGGGTTGAGACTGTCTGCGGCGCAATCCACGCGCAATAGCGGGCCCGAATTTAGCAACCCATCGACGGATTGTTTCGTATGAAACATCGATACCGCGTTCCAGAAACATCTCTTCCACCTCGCGAAAGCTGAGATTGAACCGGCAATACAGCCAGACCGCGTGGGTGATGATTTCAGGTGGAAAACGGTGACGTTTATAGCTGATCGATGGCGTGCTCATCCGAAATCCATATTGGGAAAAGCCAGGTAGAGCAAATGGAGACAGTTAACGTGACAACACCTTGAAGTCGCTACCTCGCTACATTCGATATGACAAAAAAATGCGCGCTTACGCAGGTGCAGAGTTCAGCACCATTCCAGAGCAGAGGGAAACGGCCACCACTGTCGTCGAAAAATGTCGGCGGCGGATGAAGGTTGGCTCACGCACCGTTACAACCAAGTTGGAAGTTCTGGATGGACCTGAGTTTGTTTTTCGTGCTCGGACTAAAAATGCGTGGGCAAAGGCAGCAGCAGAGTTTGAGGCCAATACGAGCTATGGCCCTCCACCATTCTAATTGGCAGCGTCCATTGTCAAGGTTTTGAAATAAAACTGTCTTGGCACCCGTTTTAGGACGTACCTAGATAGTTGCTGATATCTATACCCGCCACAGCCAAAGTAACTGTTTTCGCAAATAGTGCCTTTTAGAATCAATTTTCACATGTTAAGTACGCTTTTCACCCCACAAAGCCTCATGGACCGAATTTCACGTGAAAGGACCAAAAGATCAGCAACCCGCCAGAAAACATCCATTTTTCAGGGCCAGTGAACGTTTTTCACCAAAGACGGTTGCCGGAGCTCGCGATTCCAGCCGGCTATAGCGCTCTAATAAATGCCTATAGTCTCGAAGTTCCTGTGCCGATCAAGCTCGCAGCCACTGGTGAACGCCATCGTGTCACCGATACTGATGCCTGGTTAATTATGACGCCGCGCCATCAACCACAGGCATCCCTAAAGGGTCATCTGACCTTCGCGCTCAAATATGAAGGCCTCGATCTTGCCGTGCTCAAGCGCCTGTTTTTGGCAACAGGCCCCGTACCCATCGCAGATTGGGCACGCGACGAGCCGACCGGAAGTTATGCCCGTCGGATTTGGTTTCTGTATGAATGGCTGATGGGGGAACTCCTCGATCTTCCGGACACAGGTGGCGGACGATATGTTTCCGTCCTTGACAGTCGCTTGCAATTTGGAACGGGGGGGATCAATTCGTCGCGGCATCGCGTAAAGAATAACCTCCCAGGCAACCCTGATTTTTGCCCACTCGTATTTCGGACAGCCGAGCTCCAAGCATTTTGCGATCTGGATCTTGCTACAAGAGCCCGAGAGATCGTCGACAAGGTGCCCCGTGATCTCTTAGCGCGAACTGCGGCCTTTCTACTCCTCAAAGATTCACGGTCAAGCTACGCCATTGAAGGCGAGCGACCGCCTCAAGATCGAATTCAGCGGTGGGGCCGCGCCATTGGCGAGGCTGGGAAGCTCGAGCTCGACCAGGATGAACTGCTTCGACTGCAGCAGATCGTTATCGGTGACGAGCGATTCATCAAATTGGGGTTTCGCCATGAAGGTGGCTTTGTCGGTTCTCATGATCGTGAAAGCAGGATGCCCCTGCCCGACCATATCAGCGCCCGCCATGAGGATATCGACGCCTTAATCGGCGGAATGGTCGCATTCGTACGCACCCAAGCACAATCGTTAGACCCTGTTATCGCGGCGGGTATCCTAGCATTTGGATTTGTCTATATTCATCCCTTCGAAGACGGAAATGGTCGACTGCATCGATATCTCTTCCACCACGTTCTGGCGCAACGCGGCTTCAATCCCCCAGGTGTTGTCTTTCCTATCTCATCGGCCATTCTGGAGCGGATTGATGAATATCGAGACGTTCTCGAGAGTTACTCCGCAAGGTTGTTGCCGCTGATCAAATGGCAACCAACCGATAGTTTCAATGTTGAAGTCACGAATGAAACGCGCGATTTCTACCGCTTTTTTGATGCCACGCCTCACGTTGAATTTATTTACAGTTGTGTTCAAAAAACCATCGACGTAGACCTCCCATACGAGACGGACTTTCTGCGTCGATACGACCAGTTCCGCGCTACAGTTGAAGAAATGTTTGATATGCCTGAGCGCACGATCGATCTGCTCTTTCGCTTCCTGCACCAGAACAAAGGGCAACTTTCGATCCGGGCTCGCGAGAAAGAGTTTTCCATGCTGGAGGATGCTGAAACTGATCGTGTTGAAGCCGCCTATCGTGATCTATTTGAAAACGACGGATGCATGGATCATGAGTGATGCGTAACAGCAAGAGGTATTGAATAGCGGCTCGCACTGGCACAGATGGGAACCCCACATTCATGCACCAGGAACTCTATTAAACAACCAGTTCAAGGGCGAGAATGCGTGGGAGGATTATTTAACCGCTCTCGAGTCGTCTGACCCGCCGATACGCGCTCTTGCAGTGACAGACTATTATTTGACAGGAACATATGAGCATGTTGTCGCAGAAAAGCAGGCTGGCCGCCTATCGGCGATTGACCTGATATTTCCCAATATCGAACTTCGCCTCGGTGTCGGCACCACCAAAGGTCGTTGGGTGAATATTCATCTTCTCATTTGCCCCGATGATGCTGATCACGTCACAAAAGCCCATCGTTTTCTTAAAACGCTAACATTCCGCGCACATGAAGAGATGTTCTCCTGCACTCTAGACGACCTGAAGAGTCTCGGAAAAGCTGCAAACCCTAAAATTGTCGACGACGGGGCAGCTCTACGGCACGGCGCCGAGCAGTTCAAAGTCGGATTCGAGCAGCTGCGTGAAGAATATGATAAATCCGCTTGGGCACAGAGCAATATCCTTATCGCTATAGCAGGCGGTGAAAACGATGGCACTTCAGGAGTCCGTGAGGGCGCTGATGCAACTTTACGCAAAGAAATGGAGAAATTGCGCACGTGATCTTTGCGAGCAGCACGGCGCAAAGAGATTTTTGGCTAGGCAAAAAGGCTAGTACCCAGAATCATTGATCCGAGAACCGTTGTTTGAGGCGTTTTTGGTGGACTTCGGATTTTGTCCATACGAAAGGGCGGGCCGTCTTGTTGTAGCTTTCGATAAAGCTGTCGATGTGGTCCTTGAGTGCATCAAGCGAATTGAAGGAAGCCCCCTGCAGCGCCTTTCCGGCCAGTATGGAAAACCAGATTTCAACCTGATTGAGCCAGGAAGCGCTCGTTGGGGTGAAGTGGAAATGCACGTTCTTATGCCGGGCCAGCCAGCGGTCGCATTTCGGCTTGTGGGTATTCAGATTGTCCAGAATGACATGGATTTCGCGACCTTGGTTGGCCTTAACGATGCGGTTCATGAAGTCGAGGAACTCGATGCGGCGACGGCGTTTGTACTGGCGGCCCGTGACCACGCCCGTGGCAATATCAAAGGCGGCGAACAGGGTCGTCGTGCCGTGGCGCTTGTAGTTGTGCGACTGGCCGGTGAGCGCCCGTCCATTAGCCAGTTTCAGGTACCCCTGCGCACGTTCCAGTGCCTGGATCGAAGGCTTTTCATCCACCGCCAGCACCAGCGCGTTCTCCGGCGGGGCGAGGTATAGCCCAACAATCTCGGCCGCTTTGGCGGCAAAATCGGGGTCATTGCTCTGGCACCAGGACTTGCGCCCGGAAAGGTCGATCTTCTGCGCCCGTAGGAAGCGCCAGACATATTGCACATCAACATCCCCCAGCGCTCCGGCGATCAGCGGCCCGCTCCAGCGCCCGTATCCGGTTGGCGGCGGCGCATCAAGCTGGGCCAGAATACGCTTGTCGGTTTCAGCGGTGTATTTGGGCGCAGCCCCACGGTTGCCGACCTCCGAAAGGCCCTCAAGGCGCTGCGCGG
>JAESUK010000132.1 GCA_016763095.1 Alphaproteobacteria bacterium | reverse complement strand
ACATCTTGATGCACAAGTTAATCTAATAAGAGCAGAGCGCGACCTTATGATTGCAGGATTCGATCTAGCAAGACAAATAGGGGCGTTGTCTCCTGATACATTCATGTTAAAAAGCACACTTCCAAACAATACCGCCGTCATGAAAAATATTGGAGGCAATTGGTTGGGTTTTGATGTGGATTATCCAGAGTAGGCAAAATCCTGCTTTGACAAGAGCTTAACAATCGTACAAACTGACTAATAATAAATTTGAAAAGAAGATTCATTAAGAATGGCCGATACAACAGAACAAGACCCATCCATTGAAGAAATTCTAGCTTCAATTCGTCAGATTATCTCTGATGATGATGCAGAGGCGGAATCAACAGACGCGCCAGAGGAAGACGTTTCTGAGCCTGTTGTTGAAGCTGAACCTGTTGAAGACATGGAAGAGCCTGCTCCAATAGAAGAAGACGCGCCTGAAGAAGATATTTTTGAATTAACAAAGGATATGCAAGAAGACGAATCAAATACAGAAGCTGCTTTTGATGCGAGCTTTCCTGAGGATGATACAGACGATTCTAACAAAGAAGAACTTTTCACAAGCATTGCGGCCTCTGCAACTGTTGGCGCATTCACTAAACTTTCCGAGAACATTGCCCTTGCGAACTTTAGCGAGAACGTAACCCTTGAGGAAATCGTTAAAGATATGTTGCGTCCAATGCTACGCGAGTGGATTGACAGCAATATGCCACGTCTCGTCGAAGTCTTAGTCGAAAAAGAGCTAGAAAAACTTGCTCGACAGGCCAGAGACAGCTAAAACAATACTCATACACAGTTTTAAACGTTAAACGGCAAGGATATTACGATATGCTGGACACTACTTTTGACCCTAAATCAGTTGAAGAAAAGTATTACAAAGAATGGGAAGAATCAGGTGTTTTTGGTGCGAACCCAGAAAGCTCCGCCGATCCATTCACCATCATGATGCCTCCACCAAACGTGACGGGAAGCTTACATATTGGTCATGCGCTTAACCACACATTACAAGATATCCTCATACGCTATAACCGTATGAAGGGAAAAGATGCTCTTTGGCAACCGGGAACAGACCACGCAAGTATTGCGGTTCACATGGTGCTAGAACGTCAACTGGCCTCAGAAGGTACAACACGTCAAAAACTTGGGCGTGAAGGCTTTATGGAACGTGCATGGGCATGGAAAGAAGAATGCAAGACAAACATTGTAGGACAATTAAAACGTCTTGGAACAACCCCTGATTGGGAACGTGAACGATTCACAATGGATGAAGGACTTTCCGAAGCTGTTAAAAAAGTATTTGTTCAGCTCTATAATGAGAAACTTATTTACCGCGCCAACCGCCTCGTAAACTGGGATCCAAAAACACAGACCGTTCTTTCTGACCTTGAGGTCGAGCTTAAAGAAGTTAAAGGTCTCATGTGGTATATAGACTACCCAATCGAAGGCGAACAAGAACTATATATTACCGTTGCTACCACACGCCCTGAAACGCTTCTCGGCGATACAGCTATAGCTGTTCATCCAGACGACGAACGTTACAAAGACCTTATCGGTAAATACGCCGTTGTACCAATCGTAAACAGACCAATCAAAATTATCGCAGACGAATACTCTGATCCTGAAAAAGGAACAGGCGCGGTTAAAATCACTCCTGCGCATGACTTCAATGACTTTGAGGTTGGACAACGTCATAATCTGCCTGTTATCAGCGTGCTCAATAAACGTGCAGAACTGAATGAGAATGCCCCAGAAGATTATAGAGGCATGGATCGCTTTGATGCGCGTAAAAAAATTCTTGTAGAACTTGAGGAACTTGAGCTTCTAAAGAAAGTAGAAAACATTAAGCATTCCGTTCCTTATGACGAGAAGAGCAAATCAACAATCGTAGAGCCATTTCTAACGGAACAATGGTATGTAGATGCAAAAACACTCGCAAAGCCTGCACTCGAAGCTGTACGCTCTGGAAAAACTAAGTTCGTACCACAACAATGGGAAAACACTTATTTTGCATGGCTAGAAAACATTCAGCCATGGTGTATTTCACGCCAGCTATGGTGGGGACATAGAATCCCAGCATGGTTTGGACCAAACGATGAAATCTATGTTGCCGAAACTGAGGAAGAGGCAATGGCACAAGCACGAGAAAGCCACGGGCAAGATGTTCCTCTAAGACAGGAAGAGGATGTTCTCGACACATGGTTTTCCTCCGCGCTCTGGCCATTTTCAACACTTGGCTGGCCTGAAAAAACGCCTGAACTAGATAAATACTACCCAGGTGACGTTCTCATCACGAGCTTTGACATCATTTTCTTCTGGGTCGCCCGTATGATGATGATGGGCATTCACTTTATGGGGGATGTTCCATTTAAAACAGTTTATATGCATGCCCTTGTCCGAGATGAAAAAGGACAGAAAATGTCCAAATCAAAAGGCAACGTGGTTGACCCACTTGTCCTTATCGAAAAATTTGGGACTGACGCCGTACGATTTACAATGACCGCAATGGCAGCACAAGGCAGAGACATTAGAATCTCTGAACAACGCGTGGAAGGTTACCGTAACTTTGCGACTAAACTTTGGAATGCCTCAAGATTCTGTGAAATGAATGGCTGTAAGCCAGTGGAAGGCTTTGATCCATCCGCAGTTAAAGATGCAAAAAACAAATGGATTGTATCTGAAGTTGTTAAAACAAAAGCATTGGTAGAGAAGGGACTTGAAGAATGTAAATTCAACGATTCTGCTTTAAGCCTTTACCAATTCTCATGGGGGACATTCTGTGACTGGTACGTTGAACTTATCAAACCTACCTTTTCCCATGACGATGACATTGCCATAGAGACACGCGCAACCGCCGCATGGGTGTTGGATCAAATTCTTACACTCCTCAACCCGTTCATGCCTTACATCACTGAAGAACTCTACAAATCTCTCGGAGACAGAAAAGGACAAAACCTTATTTCTGGATCATGGCCTGATTACTCAGACATTAAACTTTGCACAGAAGCAGAAAATGATTTGGCATGGGTGATTAAAATCATCACGGAAATCAGGAGCGTGCGCTCTGATATGAACGTCCCAGCAAAAGCAAAGATCATGCTTCAATATACAGATGCCTCTGACGAGACACAAAGACGCTTTAAAGAGTACGAAGAAGTTATTCGTAGACTTGCCCGCCTTGAAAGCATCAAGGAAAGCTCTGACGCACCAAAAGGGGCGTTGCAAACGATTGTTGGTGGTACAACGCTTATTCTACCAATCGCAGATCTTATTGATCTTGATAAAGAACGCGAACGCCTACAGAAAGAGATTGGAAAGCTGGATACCGATATAAACAAAATTGCACAAAAGCTTAACAATAAGAAATTTGTAGAAAATGCCCCTAAAGAAGTTGTTGAAGAGCAAAAAAACAGACAAGTACAAGCGATTGGAGCAAAAGAAAAACTCAGCATTGCCCTAAAACAATTGGATGCCGCATAAGATGAAATCAAAGAATATTGTCTTTTCTGTTCTTCTTGTGATTGCAATAACGTCTGTTTTTGTGGGGAAATACTTATTTTCTACGCCACCTGCGTTCCTTATTGATTTTGAACGCGCAATGACTCCTTTGCCTGAATGGTGGAACGATATTGAGGCCCCTCAAAATTCTAAAGTTAAAACATATGAAGAGCTTTTAACCTTGTGGCAATCAGAGAAAAGATGCTGTTCAAGAGAGGACATCGAGTACACAAATCGTCAATTCTTTAAAGCGGCACACCAAGCGGTATTAGATAACACAAACAATTCAGACATTGTTGTAACGGCAATTGATTTAATAGAAATCTCATATATTGATTACAATAACAATATGCCTGCAATACAGTCTATTTTACCACGTCACTTCTTTTCCTATAATAAGCGAGTTGATAGATGTGCTAACTGCTTAACAGGAGACACCATTGCGCGCTCTATTGCGCAAACGAGGAGATTCTATAAGGATACACCGAAAGAGTACAAAGAACTCGTCTACAAGGTTCTAAATGAACGTAGCCACGAAATATCCCCTTACGTTAAAGGGGAATTATATAATGCCCTTGCACAATTATATATAGATGCAGAAGAGCCCAAAAAAGCAATTTCTGTACTTACTATATTCCTTCAAAAATATGGAAATCAAGAAGAAACAAATGGGGCAATGAAGAGTGAAATTAAAAGTGCCAGAAGATACCTTAAAAAGCTTCAAAGCACTGCACAATAATTACATTGACATATTTACATAAAATCATGTAAAGTACCGCTACAAATAAAAACGGGGAATAATGATGCCAAATAAATTACAAAAAGCAGTAGGCATACTAGCACTTACAACGCTTACTCCACTCTTTTCTGGCTGTGTTGGAACTCCCATGAACGTGAACGTAACGCATACGGCTCATAGTTACGATGCCACATGCAAAAAAATAACAACCATCATTGATAGACAAACAAGTAACGTCACAAAAATTGAAGAACCTACAGATATCCGTGCATGTTTAAATCCAAATTATGACCGCTACCCATATAGATACGACTTCAATCTATCTGTAAAAGGTGAATGCCTTGCAATGGATCGCTGGGATGTAAGAGGTCTTGGTTTTGAAAACACACTTGATGCTTACGATCCCATGACAATTAATGAGCTCACACAACGAACACAAACATCATTGGTAAGCTACACAGTCAACCAACAACACTGCTATTAAAACTAATCACTAAAAAACGACCCAGAAAATATTCATGAGTCGTTTTTAAAATCCCGTAATAGAGAGAAGAACTATTTAGTTTCTTCTTTTGTCTCTTCCTTAGTTTCTTCTTTTGTCTTGCCTGCTGAACCTGACAAGAATGATCCATACTTGCTTTCGAACTTAGACAACTGTCCACGTTCAACGATCGTTGCTGTTCCGCCGTTCCAAGCTGGGTGAGACTTACAATCAACGTCTAAACGCATTGTGTCGCCTTCTTTGCCCCAAGTAGACTTAGTTTGGTATTCAGTTCCATCTGTCATCACAATATTGATTGTGTGGTATTCTGGATGTGTATCGGCTTTCATAGCTCTCTCCATAATTCTTTGTTCGAAGTGTTTTTACGCACTCTTGCATATAAAATCAAGAGATTTATTACTATTTACATGGATTTTTTGGCGCACTCACGGGGTAAGTAGTAATAATACGCGATTAAACACCATTCCATACCACCTAAACCCGTACATGAGGGTTACTCAGCCAAGCTTTTCCCGACAGACTTAAGGTCAACAAAAGCCTCATCCAAACGCGTGATAAAACTCTCTTCACACTTACGCAACCATGCACGTGGATCATATTGCTTCTTATATGGCGTTCCATCATCAGGATCAATTTGGTGCTTAAATGCCTTCGCATTTGCGTCAACATAATCTCCAACACCTTCGGCAAACGCAAACTGAGTATCTGTATCAATATTCATCTTGAACACACCATAACCAAGTGCTTCATCAATTTTTGCTTTCTCTGAGCCTGAGCCACCATGGAACACCAAATCCAATGGATTAGCGTCTGTATTGCATGTCTCTTGAACAAGCGCCTGAGAGTTCTTTAATATTTCTGGGCGTAATTGCACATTACCGGGCTTATAAACCCCGTGGACGTTCCCAAATGATGCTGCGAGAGAGAAGTGCCCAATTTTTGAAAGACGCTCATAGGCAAGCAAACAATCTTCAGGTTGCGTATAAAGCTTATCGTTATCAATCTCATCAGAACCAACACCATCTTCCTCACCACCTGTCACTCCAAGCTCAATTTCAATACTCATGCCCAATGGAGCAAGACGAGACAAAACGCGTTCAGATTCGGAAATGTTAAACTCAATATCATCTGCCGATAAATCAAGCATATGGGATGAAAAGAGGGGACGACCATTCTCCTTCATAGATTTTTCACTATGATCAATCATAGCATCCACCCATGGGATTAAAGGTTTGTTCGCATGATCCGTATGAAGCACCACGCAGATACCATAATGTTGAGCCAAAAGATGTACATGTTGCGCCGCAGATACAGCACCAAGAACCTTGGCTTTAAAACCGTCCTTCATGCCTTTACCCGCATAAAACTGTGCACCACCATTTGAAAGCTGAATAACAACATCCGATTTATTCTTCGCCGCAGCTTCCATCACCGCATTGATTGTGTTTGTACCAATGACATTCACCGCAGGAAGGGCATATCCGCCGTCCTTACATGCTTTTAAAAGAGTGAGATAATCATCACCCCACACAACACCCGCTTTTAGCTTAGACATAATTTAGTACCCCACTTCATTCATTTTAACAGCCGTATCAAGCATTCTGCATGAGAAGCCCCATTCATTGTCGTACCAGCTCATCACCCGCACGAGGCTTCCACCAATAACCTTAGTTTCATTCACCGCAAAGATGGAAGAAAGAGGATTATGGTTAAAGTCACCAGATACCAGTGGCTCATCATACGTTCCAAGAACACCGTTAAGCGCACCGTTCGCCGCGTCAGTGATTGCTTTATTCACTTCTTCAACCGTCGTTGGTTTAGATGATGTGAATTTAAAATCAACAACAGACACATTCGGTGTTGGCACACGCATAGACACACCGTCCAATTTACCGTCCAGCTCTGGTAATACTTTACCAACCGCTTTCGCCGCACCCGTTGATGTTGGGATCATATTTAATGCTCCCGCACGCGCACGGTGTAAATCACTATGTGCCGTATCAACAATACGTTGATCTCCAGTATAGGAATGAATAGTTGTCATGAACCCATTCTCAATTCCGATGGCATTGTTCAACGCCTGCGCCATTGGTGCGAGGCAGTTTGTCGTACAAGATGCATTAGAAACAATTTTGTGTGCACTCTCGAGCTTGTCAGAATTAACACCATAAACAACCATAAGATCACAATCACCACTTGGCGCAGAAATCAGAACTTTCTTTGCACCAGCTTGCAAATGCATAGATGCTTTATCATGTGAAGTGAAAATCCCCGTACACTCAAATACGATATCAATATTCATTTTACCCCAAGGTAACTTTGTTGGGTCACGTTCCTGAACAACATCAATTTTCTTACCATTCACAATAATTGTATCTTCATCAACTGTTTCAACATCAAACTGGAATGTTCCATGAACGGAGTCATATTTCAAAAGATGCTTGTTCGTAGCAAGAGGGGCCAAATCGTTAATGGCAACAATTTCAATGTCTGTACGCCCTGATTCGAATAAAGCACGTGTCACGTTACGTCCAATACGACCAAATCCATTAATAGCTACTCTAATTGTCATGAGATTTCTCCTTGTTAATTATATACGTATTCGTTATTTCAACTTTGCTTTGGCAGCGTCAACGATTGCCTCCGCTGTAATGCCAAAATGTTTGTAAAGGTCGCTAGCAGGTGCAGAATCTCCGAACCCTGTCATTCCAATAAACGCACCATGATGACCAATAATACGATCCCAGCTCTGGCGAATTGCCGCTTCCACTGCAATTTTAATACTGCTGTTGCATAGAAGACTTTCAATATAAGCACTATCCTGTTCCCAGAAAAGATCCAAACACGGCGCAGAAACAAGACGAACCTCAATACCCTCAGATGTAAGCGTGTCGTATGCTTCCTTGGCAATTGAAACTTCTGAACCAGAGGCAAAGAGGGTCACTTGTGGTTCATTAGAGCTTTCTTCTAGGATATAAGCACCTTTTGAAGACACATTACTGTCCGTTGCTTTTGCAAGCGTTGGCAAACCTTGACGAGTCAATGCCATAACTGACGGAGCATTTGTACTTTTCAAAGCAAGCTCCCAACATTCTGCTGTTTCAACACCATCACATGGACGGTAAACATAACAGTTCGGAATAGCACGAAGCGCTGACATGTGCTCAACAGGTTGGTGTGTAGGACCATCTTCCCCCAAACCAATTGAATCATGCGTCATCACATGAATAACCTGTGTGCCCATCAATGCACCCAAACGGATTGCGGGACGAGAGTAATCAGCAAACTGTAAGAATGTTCCAGAGTAGGGGGTAATTCCTCCATGAAGGCTCATACCATTCATCATTGCTGCCATACCGTGTTCACGAACACCGTAATAGATGTATTGACCTTTGTAACCATTTGCAGCTTGTGGACCTTCTTCATAGCCCTTAACGATTGTGTTGTTTGATCCTGTTAGATCCGCTGAACCGCCAATCATATTTGGAAAACATGGAATTAAATATTCCAAAACTTTACCTGATGTCTGACGTGTCGCCATCTTAGGCTTCTCAGAACCAAAGAAACTTTTGGCTTCTTGAATTTTTCCCTCAAGCACAGCCTGATCTAAACCTGCTTGCTCATGCTTAAATTCTACAGCATCAATACTTCTTGAAACCCACGCTTCATATTCAGGTGTATTACGGTCACTTATACTTCGCCACGCACTCAAAACATCTTCTGGAATTTCAAACGGAGCATGAGCCCAGTTTAAATTTTCACGCACACCTTTAATTTCATCATCACCAAGAGGGGCCCCATGACAAGCAGCAGTACCTTCTTTCGTCGGCGCACCAAAACCAATTTTTGTCTTACAAGAAATCAAACTTGGTGTTCCTGTTGTCTTGGCATGAGAAATTGCTTTTTCAATTGCATCCATATCATGCCCATCAATTTCTTGTGTATCCCAACCGTACGCTTCAAAACGCTTACAAACATCTTCAGTGAAAGAGATATCCGTAGGACCATCAATCGTAATATCATTCGCATCATAGAGAACAATCAACTTGGAAAGCTTTTGGTGTCCCGCAAACGCACAAGACTCATGAGAAATCCCTTCCTGCAAATCGCCATCACCACACATTACGTATGTATAATGATCAACAAGATCGTCACCAAAACGCACATTCAGCATTCTTTCCGCCAAGGCAAAACCAGGAGCCGTTGAAATACCTTGTCCAAGTGGACCTGTTGTCATTTCAATTCCACAATCAACATCAATTTCTGGATGACCGGGTGTTTTACTATGAAGTTGACGGAAGTT
>JAESUK010000131.1 GCA_016763095.1 Alphaproteobacteria bacterium | reverse complement strand
TTCAACAACAGGCTCAGAAACGTCTTCCTCTGGCGCGTCTGTTGATTCCGCCTCTGCATCATCATCAGAGATAATCTGGCGAATTGAAGCTAGAATTTCTTCAATGGATGGGTCTTGTTCTGTTGTATCGGCCATTCTTAATGAATCTTCTTCTCAAATTTATTATAGTTAGTTTGTACGATTGTTAAGCTCTTGTCAAAGCAGGATTTTGCCTACTCTGGATAATCCACATCAAAACCTAACCAATTGCCTCCAATATCTTTCATGACGGCGGTATTGTTTGGAAGTGCGCTTTTTAACATGAAAGTATCTGGCGATAAGGCCCCTATTTGCCTTGCGAGATTGAATCCTGCAATCATTAGGTCGCGCTCTGCTCTTATTAGATTAACTTGTGCATCAAGATGTTCTTGGTCTGAGTCGAGAAGGTCTATTATCGTTCTTACACCGTATTTATGCTCTTTCTTTACGCCTTCGGCTGCGATAGATGTTGCCTCAACCTGTTTCTTACGTGCTGTTAAGCTGTAGCCAGATGTTTTATAATTACTCCAAGACGCTATGACTTGCTCTCGTACACGGTCTTCTATGTCTTCTATATCGTATTCGTTGGCTTTGTCATTATAGCGTGCCTGTCTTAGGCGAGAGCGGGTTGCTCCACCTGTATATAGTGGTATGGATGCTGTGACTTGAACGCTACGACTGTCTTCTTCCTCTAAAAATCCTGGCGCAGGGTCATATGATTTTGATGAAGACATGCCTAAACTTATCTGCGGTAAAAACTCACCCTTAATACTGCGAATAGTGTTTTGAGAAGCTTCTTTTACAAGCTTTATTCTTCTTATATCTGGATTGAGGGACATCGCATCATTTAATGCGCGATCCATGCTTTCTGGTAAATCTGGGTTGAGATCGGGAAGGTCTATCTTTGCAACGCTTAACCCTGCCAACCGTCCGAGTGTGGCTTTTGCTTTTTCCCATGTGCCTTGCGCAGTGGCCAAGTCTGCCTCTGCTTCAGCGAGGCGGGCTTGTGCCTGTGAAACATCTGTTTTTGTAAGCTCTCCAGCTTCAAAACGTGCCTGTGTTTCTTTTAATCGTTGCTCCAATAACGATGTATTCTTTATGTTGAGGTCTACTTCAGATTGCTGAACATAAACGTCCCAGTAGGCTGTGATTGTGTCCAAAGCAATATCTTGATATTTCTGATTGAGTAACCAATATTGGGCAGAAATTGTATTTTTCTTTTCTTTGATATCAGCAAGTGTCGATCCACCTCTATAAAGAGGTTGAGAGAGTGACGCCGAGAGCTTTTTAGAGATGTTTCCACCCTCTTCTGTGAACGCAGTATTACCTTCACTCTTTGTGTGGTTGTGTGTGGCATCAGCATCAAGCGTTATTGTTGGTCTGTAATTTGCTTTTGCCTGAGATAAAGATTCTACACTGCTAAAATAGATTGAGCGCTCTCTCTTTATTTCAGGGTTCACGTCAAGAACATGTTCTAAAAGTCCTTTCAGCCCCGTTGTGTCTTGTTGTGCAAAACTCATGGATGAAGATAATGTCACCATGGTTACGGTTAAATATATGAGCAGTTTATTTATCATTCTCTGTTTCTTATTCCAAGTTAGAGTGCAAAGGCTTTTTCGGATTCATATCCTAGGCAATATGCGGTAGCAGACATTCCGATTGTTTCTTCAATGTGCTCTGACGCTCCAACTTTTTTGATCTTTTTTATTGCGCCGAGGGTCATTGGATTGTTTTTATGTACGTAACATAGTGCGCCATCATCGCTGAGTTGTTTGATGAGGTGTTGAGGTTTTAATGTTGATGCGCCACATAGTATTATTTTATTAAAGGGCGCATGCGCCATATCTCCGTCTGATAGCTTCTGTTGTATCGAAACGATATTAATGATGTCCGCGTTTTCATATATTTCTTCTGAGAAAGAAAGGGCATGATGGTCTTCCTCTAAGCGGATAATTGTTGTTGCGAGCTTAGAGAGAATGGCGGCTGCATAGCCACTTATATCACCAATGCAAAGGATTACATCGTGTTCTTGTATGTCTGCTGCGGAAATAAGTTTTGCGAGCGTGAGAGGGTCAAGGACCGCGCGCCCATTTGGAAGGTTTATGTCTTCGTCCTTGTAGCATGTCCGTTGATATGCATCAGGTAAAAACAGTTCTCTTGGAAGGGTCGAAAAAGCATCTAGTATTTTACTGTCTGTTATACCATTTGGGGCGAGCTGACTATCGACCATTGCTTTGCGGGCATCTTCAAAATACATGCTATATCATCCATTAGAGTATTGTTGTGAACATAAAATTCTTACCTGTTGTTTTACTTTAATTTAAAGAAATTGAATAGAGTTATTGATAAATTTCTTTTCGGGTGCTAAATACAGCTTAACTTATGAGATGAGGCGCGGTGGCAGAGTGGCTATGTAACGGACTGCAACTCCGTGTACGCCGGTTCGATTCCGGCCCGTGCCTCCATTCATAGTCGTTATAAAAGACGCTATACCTCACAGTTTTAAAAGGTTTATAAAATCTCATGCCCATAAAAATTCCAAACAACCTTCCTGCTGAAAAAGTTCTTATTGAAGAACGTATTCCATTGATCAAAGAAGATGATGCTATTCGTCAGGATATCCGCCCGATGCAAATTGTACTTCTTAATTTGATGCCCAATAAAATTGCAACCGAGATACAGATTGCACGGACGCTTGGGTGCTCCCCTCTTCAAGTTGAGCTTACATTGCTTCGTACGCAGACCTATACGAGTAAGACCACCCCTCTTGATCACCTTGAATCGTTTTACAAAACTTTTGATGAAATAAAAGATCAACAATTCGATGGCATCATTATTAATGGAACGCCTGTGGCATCCATGGCATATGAAGACGTGAAATATTGGAATGAGTTGAAAGAAATTTTCAAGTGGTCAGAAACAAATGTGTATAGCCAGTTCTTTTTATGTTGGGGCGCAAAGGCGGCACTTTATCATTATCATGGGGTGAATAAAACCATGTTACCAAAAAAGCAATTTGGTGTGTTCCAACATAAGTGTACGAACATGATCCATCCTCTGACATATGGATTTAATGAAGAATATCCGATGCCTGTGGCGCAGGTAAGCATTATTCGCGCCGAGGATATTGTAGGGCAAAAGAATTTAGAAATATTGTCTGATTGCGATGAAACAGGTGTCGGTCTTGTGTTTGACGAAGAGAATCGCCGTGTGTATTTGTTTAAACACCCTGAATATGAACGCCATACATTGATGGATGAGTATATTCGTGACGTGGAAAAAGGTGATGATGTTACTGTGCCCCAAAATTACTTCCCGAATGATGATCCTACACAAAAACCCCTTATGAAGTGGCGCGCTCACCGTACTCTTTTGTTCTCAAATTGGCTTAATTTAGTCTACCAAGGAACGCCTTATAATCTTGCTGATTTAATAAATGTGAAAAAAGTTTCTTAAATTGCATAAATAAAATTGACAGCCTTAAAAATATCTGTATTTTTACATTCGATTTGGAAGCAAATCACGTTCCCTGGTAGCTCAGTGGTAGAGCTGACGACTGTTAATCGTCCGGTCGCTGGTTCGAATCCGGCCCAGGGAGCCATTATCTTTCTAAAAGATAAATGTTACTTCCCCTTTTTACTGATGTCTTGTCCTTCTTTTTTGTATACATGCGATACAATTTCATAGATGAATGCTGCGCTCCATCCAAAGAGGAGAAAGCCGTTCAAGGATTCTATACTGCTGAGAAGACGCCAGTCTGTTCCGAGGTAAACATCTCCATAGCCAACGGTTGTGAAGGTTGTTGTTGAGAAATACAGCGCCGTTTCCAAGTCAGGAACAACATTTATAACAAGATAGAATATTGCCCATATCCAAATCTCAACGATTATGACGAGGCTTACGCTTAGGGTTACAACCGTAAGTATGACGGCCTTCCAAAAACGGGTGATTTTCTTTATCTTTGTGCTCATAAGCTCATGCGTTTTTTTGATGATGATATCAAAGGCAAGTGCTTGGAAGGCTACAGTAAGGGAAAGGAGTATTGCGCCAATTATAAGTTGTGTAAGCATGTTTAAGAGTCTTTCTAAATTAAGGCATTAATATTACATGTTCTTACGATGTTTGGGTATGGCGTTTTTGAAAGTTATGTCTTCGTTATGCGCTCAACAGTACCTTTTCTTCCATTTATTGTGAGCCATATATGCGCGTCAGTATTGAAAAGCTGTTTTAGGAAGTCGTTTCCAAGGGCGGTGATTGTTGGAATGTTCATATCACGCGCGACGGTGCAGGCATGGCAGAGTGCACCACCCGTCGCAAAGAGTAACGCATCAGCATAGGGAAATAGCGAGACGGTATCAGGGCGCGCATCTTTGAAGACCAGTATGATCGGTGCGTTATATTTCTCTTTTAAATCGTTGATTGTTTCTGGGTTGAAATTCCGTCCGACTTTAATGGCTAATCCAGTGCGTGATCCAGTGGATACTGCTGTGCCCTTCCAGTTATCCCTTTCTGTAGGTGTGTCAGACCCTACAATTTTAAGATTTGGTGGAATGTTATCGTCCCAGAAGAACTCGGGAAGCCCTGTCTTTGCATTTATATTGCTGACTGATTTATCGAAGAGATCATCCCATACATCTGAAATATTCGTTCTGTCCATCTGTACTGACTGAATTTGGCGGATGACACCGTTGTGTTTTCTTGGCGCGTCATCAGGGGATGCTAGCCATTCAGGCATGTGCTTGTAATCCGCGCCAAGGCGTAAGATGAGCGCTTGTAGGCATAGACCGAGTGCGATGCTGTTTACGAGTTTTCCAGAATCATTGTTTTTAGATTTAGAGAGAAAACTTGAAACTTTCCATTGGGATTTGAGTAAGGAGATTACATCTTTGATTTTATAGCTCATGGCAAAGCTGTACCTATCCCCATCATCGGATTTTTTTGGGTACATTGTGCCGCCGCTTACTATGTCGGCGAGGATGGTCCAATTAAAATATGGGGCATTGCAGTGCCAATGTATTATATCCCCCTCATAGGTGGGCATTTCAAGCTTGAGGAGCGTTAGAGCTTTCAGCCAAGGAGAGTTTTTCTCTGTTGCTGAGAAAATATCATTGAGCTTTTTCTTGTTGTCCTCTGAAAAGTTTTTATAGAACAAGACTTCATCAGGAAATTTAAACCAAAGTGTCGCCATTATTTTGCTTCCTTTAGACTTGATAACTCACCAAAGGCTGTAATATGAAAGCCCGTCATGACGTATATGGTGTCACCGCTTACAACGGGAGAGGATGAAGAATCTTTAGGAACAATACGTCGTATGAGTTCTTTTCCAGTTTTTGCTGATCTAATGGTAAAAACACCTTCGCTTGACGTTGTTGCTATCATCGAAAAATCTAAATGAGAGATAAGTGTTGATTGTGAAAGTAGTTGATCCCCCGAATCTTCCGACCAAAGGACTGCTCCAGTATTTGCATTTAAGGCAACGATCATCCCTGATTTTGTTGTGTGGATGATCATGTCATAGTCTGCAATATAGAGTGCAGGTTGGAGAGGCATATTAGGGAGTTCGTGTTGCCAAATGACATTGCCATCGAGAGATACGCCATACGCCCAGCCTTTGTCGGTTGGCTTCGATATTCCAATTTGTCCCTTTCCTGTTGAGGTCAGGAGGATTTTTCCTGTCTTGTCTATACGTGGAGATCCCCACGGTTGACCCGGTTGAGGGAGTTTCCATTTCACTTCTCCTGTTTTTGCATTAAGGGCAAAGAGTGTTGTTCTCTTTACGTTGTCATCTTCTTGCGCAGGAACATAAATTACATTTTTAAATTCTAGGGGTTGGCTATCTATGTGCCCAATTTCTTGGTGCCATAAAACGCGCGCATCTTTTACTGTTATCTTCCATATACCGCTTGGTCCCCCGCTTAATAAGAGGTGTTTTTCATTGTGACTGAATCCATAATTTTCTTCTAAGTGACCTAAAAACTCTCTTTGCCAATACACTTGTCCTGTTTGTGGGTTTATTGATGTTAGTGCAGAGAGGATTGTAGAGTGAAGCCCCTCGCCTGCGTAAATGCGACCTTTTGGCCCCTTACTTAGTGTGGAGACGTAAGAATTCTGTGGTAATGACCACACACGCCGACCGTCGCTTCGTGAAATAGCCTCAACAGTATTTATGTAACTTCCATATATGATTAAATTTCCGTCTATCAGCGGGCTTGAGAGGGCTCTTTTTTCAAGTGGAGCGCTCCATAGTTTTTGGAAGGTATTTGTATACAATGGAGTTACAGGTGTGCTGT
>JAESUK010000130.1 GCA_016763095.1 Alphaproteobacteria bacterium | reverse complement strand
GGGCGTCTGTAACTGGTGTTTGGGCAGCGACAGGTTGCGCCATAAAAGCTAAGAGCACAAATGCTAGAAAATACCTCATAATCTATTTTTCTTTCTTTCCACACCCAGTGGTCTACAAGTGCTATAGGCTTGAGCTGTGGCGGCATTATATTGATTTACCGTCAGCAATGTTTGAATGGGATCGGTATAGAATCTTGGGTTATTAGTCATATTTATAATGATTGCACTTGCGCCTTTCTGGGCAACCCATTTCCGCATTTCATACCCTGTACACTGGCAGTACGGTAGAATATTTTTGATATATGGAGAATGTCCTCTATTTTCAAGACAGGACACGTAAGCAATATGATCAGTTGCCGCTGACATACAGGGGGCAATAACTTTTTGTATGTATTTCTCATAAACTTCATTCCCAGCCTTGAGAGAAGCTTTCTTGTTTAAATCAACAAGGTCAGTATTAGTCATGTTAAGGCGGATATTTGCCGCAGAACAGTTACAAAACACTTTCTGTGCTTCTGGTGTAAAGTTTTTGGGGAACGTACCCATACATTTTTCAAGGTAGGCATTGGCTGTTTCTATCGTCACTTGATCAGAGAGTGTGTGTTGCTGTGACGCATCCTGAGAAAAGGAAGTCCGCGCCACTAAACAGGCTACGATTGTAATAACGAATAAAATAGAGAGCTTCTTTAACATTATGCTACCTTTTTAATTGTTGTGCCGAGTGTCTCAAAGCAAGCTGCTTTTTCGATAACATCAGCTGTTTTAAAGAGTGTTTCTTCATCCCACGCTTTACCAATCAATTGTAAGCCAAGAGGAAGGCCACTTTTGTCCAGTCCTGCAGGAATGGATATTCCCGGTAATCCTGCAATACTTGTTGGAACGGTGAAAATATCGTTCAGATACATCTTAATAGGATCATCTTCGTTCTCACCAATTGGGAAAGCACCCGATGGGGCTGTTGGTGTCAGAATAACATCACATTTCTCATAGGCCTTCGTGAAGTCATCACGGATAAGGCGACGGACTTTCTGCGCTTTAATATAATAAGCATCATAATAACCAGCAGAAAGAACATATGCACCTGTCATGATACGGCGTTTAACTTCATCACCGAAACCTGCACCACGTGTTTTAGAGTAGGTCTCATCAATACCGTCCCCATCCACGCGAAGTCCATATCGAACACCGTCATAACGGGATAGGTTTGATGATGCCTCAGCAGGGGCGATGATATAATAAGCCGCAAGCGCGTATTTAGTATGAGGAAGTGAAATGTCTACAATCTCAGCACCTTCGGCTTTTAACCATTCTGCACCTTTATTCCAAATATTTTGGATTTCCTCAGGCATACCGTCCATACGGTATTCTTTTGGGATACCAATACGAAGCCCTTTAACATCACCCGTAATTGCGCTGGCAAAGTCAGGCACATCCATTTTAACGGACGTGCTATCTTTTACATCATGCCCAGCAATAGAGCGAAGCAGAATAGCGGAGTCTTCAACTGTGCGTGCGAACACACCCGCCTGATCTAAAGAAGAGGCAAATGCAATTGTTCCAAATCGAGAGCAACGCCCATAAGTTGGCTTAACGCCAACAATTCCACAAAAGCTTGCTGGTTGGCGAATTGAACCACCCGTGTCAGTTCCTGTTGCGCCCATGGCAATTCCCGCAGCAACTGCCGCAGCAGATCCACCAGAAGACCCGCCAGGCACATAATCTACACTTGGGTTTGCTGTTGATTTCCAGGGGTTAATGACATTACCGAAAAAGCTTGTTGTGTTTGACGATCCCATCGCGAATTCATCAAGGTTTGTTTTTCCAAGAAAAACAGACCCGTCATCAACTAACTTTTGCGTTACTGACGATTCATATTGAGGAATAAAGTTCTCAAGGATTTTACTTCCTGCCGTTGTACGTGTTCCATTGGTACAAAACAGATCTTTTATCCCAAGAGGAATACCGTCCAGCGCTTTTGCTGTTCCACTTTGATAGCGCGCATCTGAGTCTGACGCTTGCGCAAGCGCTTTCTCAGGTGTTGCTGTGATAAAGACATTAAGATTCTTTTTCACTTCCGCCTGATCAATATGAGCTTGCGTCAGCTCTGTGGCTGTAAAGTCTTTGTTTGTAAGACCTGTAAGAGCATCGGCAATTGTTAGTTTAGTTAAGTCAGTCATTATTTTCTATTCCACAATTTTTGTTACAACGAAGAAATCTTCATTTTGTTCTGGGCTATTGGCTAGGATGGCCTCTTTTTTCTGTCCATCTGTGACCTCGTCTTTACGGAGCGGGAGGGCAGCATCAACAACACTTGCCAACGGCTTTACATTATCGGTGTTAACTTCTGATAACTGTTCTACAAAACCTATGATGCTACTAAGCTGTCCAACCAACGTTTCTTGCTGTTCTTGTGATATTTCTAAGCGCGCAAGATGGGCAACACGGGCGACTGTTTTTTGATCCATAATATAATTCTCTTTTAATCTATTTTTACTTTGTGCATTCTAATGTAAAGAATACCCTACTTGGAATAAAGGGAAACAAGCAAAATGTCTAGGTTAGAACCACAAGAATTCATAAAAAACTGTCCAAAAGATGCAAGTCTTATAGGGCTTGATATTGGCGGAAAGACGATTGGTGTGTCTGTCGGGAGTTTACTAATAGGCATTGCAAGCCCTGTTGACACCATAAGACGCAAAAAATTTAGGCATGATGCGGATCAAATACAGGCGCTCATCAAGGAATACACGATTGAAGGTTTAGTGGTTGGCTATCCATTTGAGATGAGTGGGGCAGAGGGGCGACAATGCCAATCCGTGCGTGATTTTATGATTGAGCTTGAAAGGCATATAGAATGCCCTATTTACACCTACTATGATGAAAGGTTATCCACAGCCGTTGTGGATGGTTATCTGGATAACTTTGTGAAAAAGAAAAAAGCCAAGGGCAAAGGCTTAACGGATAAGCTCGCCGCTCAAGTTATTCTACAAGGTTTTATTGATGACTATGGGGTTTAACGCCCATACCTCATAAGCGTGTATCCATGTTCCTTCATCCAAGGTTTTCCTTTTGCGTAGTCTAGGGAAAGTGCCTCACAGGTTTTCCAAAAAGAGGGAGAGTGATCCATATGCTTGAGGTGAGAAACCTCATGCGCGATGACATAGTCCATAGCGGATACAGGCGCAAAGATAAGCCTCCATGATAAAGATAAACGTCCATCATGAGAACAACTTCCCCAACGACTCTTGGTGTCACGAATAGAAACACTTTGAACGGACTTATCTATAAGCTCTGCCTTTTGATGTGCTAATTCTTCAAATTTATTGAGCGCCTCTTTTTTAAGAAAACGCTGAATCCGTTGAGATGGATCATCTAAATATGTCCTAATAAGAAGAACGTCATCGCACAAAGAAACTTTGGTTCTTTTAAGGGATGCGTCGACATTTGATGTAATAAGAGTATCCACTCCAAAGAGGGGAATCGTTGTTCCACAGGAAAAAGGAATGGTTGTGGGAATCGTTTTCTGTTTATCCTCAATCCAATCTTGGTTTTGATACAGAAACCGTTCAACAAGTTTTGTTGGCATGCGACGAGGAATCACAAGCTCAATGCGCCCAGATGTGTAATTAACACGCAGGGCGAGACGTTTTGCCTTCTCACTAATCCGCTGATCTATATCAAATGGACATGTTATAAGAAGAGGTTCTGTCTTTTTAAAAAAACTCATGATAATCTTGATACTATGATTATAGCTGAAAACCCAAACTTTATTTCCAATGTCCCCGCATTCAATGCGTTTCTCGGGCAACTAATAGATCGCTACCCTGAGCGGGTGAGTATCTTGGTGCTCTCACTACTCTTTATAAGTATCCTTGGTTTTACCCATGGAGGGTGGCGAGGTCGCGCAATTCCATTCTTCTGGATTGTCTTGGACATGTTCTTTGGTAAGCTGTGTTACAAGCTGTTTAAGGTAAAGAAAGACACGAGCACCTTGATGTTCCGTGGTATTGGTTTAACACTCTGTGTCACGGCTTTATCCTTTCTTACAGGTGTGTTGGCAACCTCCTTAACGGCGGAACAGTATTTCTATGGGCTATCAAGTGTGATTGTCCTCAGCTCTGTAATAGTATCAGGCGCACATTGGCGAATGATGGGAACGATTCACAAAACACTAAAAGGTGATAAAAACACGCATAGCTATTTCTCTGTTGCGTCATCCTCACGCATTGATTTAAACACAATGGATGATTCTGGAATCATGCGTGTGGTTTCAAATTTCTCATTGGTTTCTTTTGAGCGTGCGATCATCTTGCCATCACTCGCCTATATAACAAGTGGCTTTGTTGGTTTGTTTGTAATTTCAGGACTCAGCTATGTTGTCTGGCGTGTTGGACGAGAAGGCAGCGGAAAGGGTTCAGATTCGTTGGCGTTGTCAGTGCTAAAGCTGTTGTCCTTCGTAACAACGCCCATAACGGCTGTCCTATTTATACTCTCATGCTTATTTGTCCCTTATGCAAATATCTCTGGCGCAGTTAAGGGCTTGTTTAAATCACATCTAAGTTATGGGCAAGGCTGGCCCATTTTAGGCATGGTTTCCTATGCACTCAATATGATTCTTGCTGGACCTGTAAAGGACGTGGACGGATGGACTATAAATAGAAAATGGATAGGGCCTGATAAGGTTTCTGCGCAAATGGATATAGACATGGTGAAGCGTGTTAGATACTTATTATTTGTGGCTACAATCCTTTGGGTAAGCTTGGTTTTTTGCTCATTGCTCGTTTATAAAATTCTCTTTTTATAGGAATGCACCAAATATATTAAATATAAGCTTGACTTTGACCTCCATTAAAAGGTATTTATCCGCATTCGGATTACGTATTCGAGCGATGAAATAACGATATTGTATATATTATAAGGAATAAAAAGATGAGCCGCCGTTGTATTATAACTGGTAAAGGACCACAGTCAGGAAATAATGTTTCTCATGCGTTGAATAGAACGCGCAGACGTTTTCTTCCTAACATTCAAGAAACTAACGTGTACAGCGAAGTTTTAAAGCGCTCTGTTCGCATTAAACTAAGCGTTGCTGGTATCAGAACAATTGACCACAAAGGTGGATTGGATGCGTACCTAATGGGCACAGCAAAAACGAAGCTTGATGCTTCTTTGCGTCCAATTAAAGTACAAGTAGAGCAAGCAGTAGCTGCAAAAAAAGCTTAATAGCCTAAACGATGAGTACTCAGCCAGATACAGATTTTTTAAGTCGGGCTGAGGGAATTTCTTACCCAAATTTTTCTTTCGACATTTCGTATAAAGACCCCAAGTCTCGCGCCCGTTTAGGACGTTTAGAGACTCCTCATGGTGGTCTTGATACACCCAACTTCATTTTTTGTGGAACCAAAGCCTCTATAAAAGGTCTTCACCCTCAGCAAGTTAAAGATGCTGGGGCTGATATTATACTGGCAAATACCTACCATTTAATGATTCAGCCTGGTGCGGACATCATTGAAAAAATGGGTGGGCTACATAAGTTTATGAATTGGAGTGGACCTATTCTAACAGATAGTGGCGGGTTTCAAATATACTCTATGGGTGAAGGTGTGAACGCGGATGAAATTAAATGCCGTAATAACAAATCCAATAGAAAACCTTCTCTGAACAAAATCACGGAAGAGGGTGCTACGTTCCGATCATACAAAGACGGAAGCAAGCTTTTCTTATCCCCTGAAAGTGCCATGGAAATTCAACGCAAGCTCGGGGCGGACTTTGTTGTACAACTAGATGAATGTACGGCGATGCACGTCTCAGAGCAGTACACAGAAGATTCAATGCATATGAGTCATCGCTGGGGCGATAGATCACTAAAAGCCTTTGATGAAAAGCACAACGGCAAACAAGCTGTGTATAGCGTTGTTCAGGGTGGTATTTTCCAAAATTTACGCGAGGAGAGTGCTGCATTCTCTGCAAGCCGTCCATTCTTCGGAACGGCGCTTGGGGGAACATTTGGCGGAAACTTTGATCAGTTTTTTGAAATTGTTTCATGGTGTGTACCGCATATTGCGCCAGACCGTCCTGTTCACTTGTTGGGAATAGGAACATTCAGGGATATTTTCCAATGTGTCCGCCTCGGGATTGATACTTTTGACTGTGTATCACCAACTCGTGTAGCACGTCATGGTTGGGCTCTTATGAAGGGAGCTCCTAATGAGCGCTTGAACCTTTTGAATGCCAAATATAAAACGGATCAAGACCCGTTGTGGCCAGAGCTTGGTATCGCCGCATCATCACAATATTCAAAAGCGTATATTCATCACCTGTTCAAGGCGAAGGAAAGTCTTGGTGGACAGATTGTTGCTCAACATAATGTTGCGGTCATGAGTTTACTTATGACTGAGATTCGCCAAGCAATTAAAGACGAAACACTTGATCAGCTCGAAAAAGAGTGGATTCCAAGCTAAAAAAATCGTTTAAAACACTGAAAATTGATACTTTATGTGCTATAGCTAGTATTCGTACATAAGAGGAGATTATGCATGAGTGAAAACTCAGATTTAAAACGATATGTAGAGTCTGTGGTGGCAAATTATGGGGCTTGCTATGAAAAGCTCATAATGTCACTAATTTTTGATCAGGATAAAGGGTATGACATCCCTGAGTTTAATGAAGAACCTATCAAAAGCCTCGCTGGTCAATTGCAAGCAGAGCGAAAAGATGTACTTGCCAACACCGTGCTTTCCGATTTTGAAAGCTTTAATAAAGCTGTCGATCGTCTAGAAAACCTTTCGCGCGCGTTGGGTCAGGCTGAGCCTTCAGGTGAAAAAAGAGATATTGTTCAGAATATAGTAGATTCGTACGGTCGCTTAATTGTGCATTTAAGGTCGTGTGTAGAGGAACAAAAATCCGCCACTGAAGTGGATTCGGACACAGGGCTTCGTGCCGAAGAATTTATGGTCAGTGACTACAAAAAGGAAATGGAGCGTTTTGAGCGTGATGGACAAGCATTTTGCTTTTGTTTAATTCGTTCTGATGCACTGTGGTCTGGGGATGTAACTGATGTACTGAGTATAATTAAGCCTGTTGCACAAGGTATTCTCTCAAACCTAAGACTGTTTGATGATGCTTATCGCGTGGACGATTCTTACGTCCTTGTGTCTCTCAAACATACGGGGGTGACAGGCGCGGTTAAGTTTTTTGAACGTGTTCAGCGGAATTTTGCGTCTATGCCAAAAAATGAGGGGGCATCGTTAAGTATAACGGGATGTATAACGGAACCAGTGTCAGGTCAAAGCCTTGAAGATTCCATCGCAGATATGAGAAAAGATCTGGATGTAGAGTGTAAAGATGTTCGCGATGATTATATTATTATGAGTGAATCCTCTGACCTACAAAACTTTTTAAATATTGAGGAAGAAACAAAATAATGAGTGTGATAACTACCCCGATAGAGAGCAACAAAAATTTAAAAGTTGTAGGACATCCCTTGATACTGGATAAGCTCTCTCGCTTGAGAAATAAGGCATGTCCTATGGGCGCGTTTAAACAGTACTTACATGATATAGCAATTCTTATGGCGCCATATGTAACAGAGAATTTGTCTGTGACGACGCAGAATATAGAAACGCCTATATGTGCAATGGATGGAACTGTATTGGCGGATAGTACGCCTGTTATTGTACCAATACTCAGGGCGGCTCTTGGCATGTCTTCTGGTTTGGAAGCGGTTTTAAAAGATTCTCCTGTGGGACATGTCGGTGTTTACCGCGATGAAGAAACAAAGAAGCCTGTTGAGTATTTGGTAAAACTCCCACCATTGAAAAATAAGAAAATCATTCTTGTTGATCCCATGCTTGCAACGGGGAACTCTGCTGCCTATGCCGTAAGCCTCCTTCTAAAGGCTGGAGCGAAAGAAGAAGATATCGTATTTATGGGGTTAATTTGCGCACCTGAAGGTGTGAAAAGATTTAATGACGAATACCCAAAAATCACTATATATATGGTGTCATTAGATGAACGCTTAAATGAAAATGCATATATTGTTCCGGGGTTAGGTGATGCTGGCGATCGTGTATTTGGAACAAATTAGTATATTGTTCTCCACAAATTGGATAGATTATTAAAACATGGATATTAACCACAAACTTTTTTTCGAAACAATGCCTGTTCCAAGGTTCTTGGTGCAATTAACTGACGATGGTCGGTACGTGGTGGTCGAAGCCAACCAGCGGGCAATTGAATATTTTCACAGACGCCGTCAACAAGTTGTCAATTGTGAAATGGGAAGCTTTATTGACCATGAAAATGTAAGGCATTTTGAACAGGCGTTTGAAGTTTGTATGAAGCAAAAAATGCCTGTTACTATCCAAGCACTCCCAAGCTTACCAGGGGCAATTCGTGTTTATGGGTTCTGGATAAATCCCGTGACAATGGGCGACGGTAAAACCATTCTGATGGATGTTATGGCACAGCCAGATACAACCGATGATTCAATTCTACAACGTGAACGTGATGATGCTATTTCATTGCTGACATCTATTTTTGATGTGAGTGAGATCGGTATTTTCGTGACGGATCACCACCGTCGAATTGTCCGTGTAAATGACAGTTTCTTGCGTGCTTATGGCTGGAAACGTGAAGACATTGTCGGTGAAGACTTTGCTATTCTACTTCCAAATGAAGAGAAAAAAGAAGAAATACAACGCTATGACACCATGATGGATAGCGGCATTAGAAGCTCTGGAGAAGGGCGTATTCTAAGAAAAGAAGGCTCTATTGCAAACGTACTGTATACAACGGCGACACTGGCGCTAAGTCAGGGGCGTAACTTCCAAGTTAAAACCATGATGGACATCACGCTACGTAAACAAATGGAAATGTCTTTACGCATGGCAAAAGAGCGTGCCGATGCCGCAAACAACGCTAAATCAAGCTTCTTAGCAAATATGAGTCATGAATTGAGAACGCCTCTAAATGCTGTTATCGGCTTTTCAGAGATAATGATGAATGAAACCTTCGGTCCACTTGGTAGTGATAAATATATAGAATATTTAGGTGATATTCATTTGAGCGCAAAGCACTTGCTTGAGATTATAAATGAAGTCCTTGATATGTCTAAGATTGAATCTGGAAAAGTTGATCTGGACGAACAGGAAATTGATATTGCTGGGCTCGTAACCTCGGTAATCCGTATCATGGAATCTCGTGCTTTCAAGAGCGAGGTAAAACTTACAATTGAGATAGAAGACAAGATACCAACACTTATTGCTGACATGCGCCTTATTCGTCAGGTCTTAATAAATCTTGTAAGTAATGCTGTGAAGTTCTCGAAAAAAGGGCAGGAAATAAAAACAAAAGTCTTTGTAGATGAACTTGGCGATCTGATTCTATCTGTTGAAGACCATGGGATAGGTATTCCAAAAGATAAGATCAAAGATGCGTTGGAACCCTTCGGTCAGATTATGGATTCACAGCATGCAAAAGAACAGCAAGGAACGGGTTTAGGACTTCCACTTGCGCGTGCTATGTTGAATTGCATGGTGGGCATT
>JAESUK010000129.1 GCA_016763095.1 Alphaproteobacteria bacterium | reverse complement strand
GGGTGGCGAGAGTAGTAAATCTTTTTCCGACTATGAACGCTTATCTGGAGAGATGCTTTCTCATAAAGCTACACGCGATAGTCTCTTGATTGCGCTTGGTGGTGGTGTCGTCGGGGATCTGGGTGGATTTTTAGCCTCTACAATTGTAAGAGGTATTCCTTACATTCAAGTTCCAACGACAGTATTGGCACAAGTGGATAGTTCTGTTGGTGGAAAAACCGCGATTAATACCAGCTTTGGTAAAAACCTTATTGGAACATTTTATCAACCCCACGCCGTAATTATTGATTTGAAGACATTAAAAACATTATCTGAGCGTGAATATAAAGCAGGCATAGCAGAGGCGTTGAAGTACGGCATAATCGCAGATTTTCCTTTCTTCGAGTATATAGAGGCCAATGTTGATGCCTTAAATGCGATGGATGATGCCGTGTGTCAGAAGGTTGTGTATACAAGCTGTGCAACCAAGGCAGATATTGTGGCGTTGGATGAGAAAGAAACGACTGGTGCGCGCGCGTTGTTGAATTTAGGACATACATTTGGACATGCTTTAGAGTTAATGGCGGGATATAATGGTGACGTCCTTCATGGTGAGGCGGTTTCGGTTGGTATGGTCATGGCGGCGCAAGCCTCATGTGATCTTGGTGATTTATCAGAAGATGATGTTGCTCGTATTACGGCGCTTCTTCGTGCACTTAAATTACCTGTTACGATTCCAGAGTTGGGCGTTAAGGTTGATGTCGATGAGATGTATAGCTTGATGTTAGGGGACAAGAAGGCGACGAAGAATGGTATTGGCTTTATTGTTCTGACTCGTATCGGTGGTGCGTGTGTTCGTTCTGATTTATCTCAGGATTTTATCTCTAAGCTTATTCAAAAATTCATATAATTATTTAAGGTTGTTCGTATTATGTTGTGGTTAGTTCTTGGGACTGTTTTTTTTACTTCTTATGTTATCTGCATTCTTTTCTGGTTCAGAAACGGCGTTTACTGCAGTGTCGAGTGCGCGGTTGCAGTCTGCGGAAAAAGAGGGTGATGAGAAGGCTGGGGTTGTTCTTAAAATCCTTGAACGCAAAGAGCGTATGATTGGGGCGTTGTTGCTTGGGAACAATTTGGTGAATATTTTGGCCTCTGCGCTTGCGACGAGTGCTTTTATTGGTTTGTTTGGTGATGCAGGGGTTGTGTATGCCACGGCTCTTATGACGTTGCTGGTTTTGATTTTCGCAGAAGTTCTGCCAAAAACTTATGCGTTACATCATTCGCAAACGATGACCCGTGCGGTTGCCCCTATTATTCGTGTGTTGATATCTGTCTTGTCGCCAATTACTGAGGCTGTGACTGCGATTGTAAGGCTTGCTCTTAAACTGTTTGGCGCGGATATTTCAAAGGTGAATATGGGAAGCCATTTGGATTTGCTTCGTGGTGTTATTGACCAGCATCAGGGCGCGGATGAAGAGACACAAGCGCAACGTGCTATGTTGCGCTCTGTTTTGGATCTGGCGGATGTGGATGTTGAAGAGATCATGATTCACCGTAAGAATGTTGAGATGATTGATATTAGTCTTTCCTCTGCTGAGATCGTTTCTATTGTCTTGAACAGTCAGTATACGCGCCTTCCATTATATGCAGATGATCAGGATAACATCGTTGGTATTTTGCATGCGAAAGAGCTTTTGCGTGCGTTACAAAAAGTGAATGGAAACGCAGACGAAGTGAATATTGAAGAAGTTTCGTTAGCGCCGTGGTTTATTCCTGAAACAACAATCCTTTTTGACCAGCTACAGGCGTTTAAACAGCGCCGTGAGCACTTTGCCAGTGTGGTGGATGAATATGGGGCATTCATGGGCATTGTCACGCTTGAAGATATCTTGGAAGAGATTGTCGGAGAGATTGATGACGAGCATGATAAGTCAGTGGTTGGTGTGAAGCAACTGGATGACGGAACAATTGTCGCTCAAGGTGACGTCACAATACGAGATCTAAACCGTGAGTTTGAATGGAATCTGCCAGATGATGAAGATTACTCAACCATTGCGGGGCTTGTTTTATATGAAGCCCAGACCGTGCCCAATGTTGGACAGTCATTTATGTTTTATGACTTCAAGTTTGATATTCTTAAACGGACACGTAACCAAATAACTTCTGTACGTATTAGCGTTCCAGAAGAGGCGTTGTCTGCTTAATATCTAGGAAAAAAGAAACAACCCCAGAATATGGGATTGTTATTTTTAAGTGGTAGTTACTTTATATTAGTAAGCTGTTTTTACACCGCCAGAGACGGCTTTTTCTGCATTGTCTTTTGACATCATTGCGCAGATTGTTGTGCTACATACAGGACAAGATCCTTTAGCCATAAATCCGCCTCTTTTTGTTTTATGCATAGCAGGGTCATTCATTTCAACGCCCTTTTTCTTACATTTCACACAATAAGCTGTAATCATTCTAAACTCCTTTGTTTTGCGCCATTAAGATTTGCGCTCAGAGGATTATAACATAACTTTTTTGATTTTTGCGTTAATTTATATGCTGTGCGTTTTTGCATGTGCATACATCACCATTTTAAATGGCAGGGGCATGGAGACTCGAACTCCAGACCTACGGTTTTGGAGACCGTCGCTCTACCAACTGAGCTATACCCCTATGACCTGTTTAGTCACAGACTTTCTATAGGAAACATGCGCAGAGTTCAATAGAAATTTACGTTGTTCGCGCATCAAGGCTTTGAGGCACATCATGTCGCGGGAAAATCCCCCATGTTTCAGTGCATTTTGCGCGCTCTTGCGCTTTCCAGTACGGCTTTTTGCACCTGTGGAATGGTCGGACGGGCGGGTTTTATGGCATGTCTGAGCCTGTTTTGCGCGTCTTTCGGCTGTCCAACCTCTTGTTTTATTGCTCATATTCGAATCCTTCAGTTCGTTTCTCTGTTTTCTAAGGGCGTGGGCGTGGGGGGTATGTGTGTCCCGCTCTCGCAAAAAGCTTCGCGCGTTTTGATCTTGCTCAATGCATCAATGGTCATCGCGCATTGTCTTTGCGCCTTAAGCGCAAGCAGGATATAGCCATCGGTCACATATTCGGGCATGGGCGTACCCTCAAGACTTTTTCCGCCAATGCCCTTTTCCAATAGGCGGTGAAAGATCGCGTTGAGGGTTTGGGCTTGGTCAAACAAAAGCTGTTTGCCTTCCGCGTCGTCATGCAGAGCGGTTTCCAACATGGTGCACATGTCGGCAATCGTCACCGTTTGATTTCTTTCCTTTGCAATCGGCACAGTGAGACGGTTTAAACTCGCCGCTGTAATGTCTGCGCGCGCTATTTTTGATGGTGCTATGGCTGTTGTCGTATCATCTATCATAAACTCAATATAGGATAAAAATCCTAATAAATCAAGTTTTTTAAATTATAAATAAGCTGAATGCTTGCGGGGGATAAGTGGAAAGAGGGTCTTATGACCGCTCGTGCAGGGATGATGTTTGGTGTATAGTCTCAACTATTAAAATATGTGGGTTTTTTTTGGGTCTGGTAACGACCCAAAGCAGACATTGGAAAGATAGTGTTTTAACAATAAAGATTGCCTAACAGCCAAATAGGATGTGTGAAAAGTGACGGAAGAAATTCATGTTAGCGATGATATAAAACCTTTCCTAGATGATATATCTGAACGTTTATGGTCTGGTCATGCCGCCATTATGGTTGGTGCAGGTTTTAGTAAAAATGCAGAACCTGTTAATGGGTCAAAGAATACCTTTCCCAGCTGGGCTGAGTTAGGGGATATATTCTATGAGAAAGTAAATGGTGGAAAGCCTAAAACGGGCGACAAATATTTAAACGCTCTCAAGCTTGCAGATGAAGTTAGTGCCGCTTTTGGTAGGCCAACGTTAAATC
>JAESUK010000128.1 GCA_016763095.1 Alphaproteobacteria bacterium | reverse complement strand
GTGATGATGTCTTTGTTACCAGTTGTTGTAACGAAGATGTCTATATCATGTGCTTTGTCTTCCATTGTAGAAACTTCAAAACCATCCATTACTGCTTGAAGTGCGCAGATTGGGTCGATCTCTGTTACTGTTACACGCACGCCTTGAGACGCAAGTGATTGTGCAGAGCCTTTACCAACATCTCCGTAACCACAAACAATCGCAGTTTTACCAGCAAGCATAACATCTGTTGCTCGGCGAATAGCATCTACGAGAGATTCACGACAACCGTACTTGTTATCAAATTTTGATTTTGTAACAGAGTCATTTACGTTGATTGCAGGGGCTTTTAAACTGCCGTTTTCTTCCATTTTTTTCAAGAAGAGCACGCCAGTTGTTGTTTCTTCGGATATGCCTTTGATGTTTGCCATAAGTTCTGGGTAGTCTTTATGTACGAGAGCTGTTAAATCCCCACCATCATCCAAGATCATGTTTGGTGTCCAGTTATTAGAACCTTTGATTGTTTGGTGAATACACCATTCAGCCTCTTCTTCTGTTTCGCCTTTCCAAGCAAAAACAGGAATACCAGCGGCGGCTATAGCAGCGGCAGCTTCATCTTGTGTTGAGAAGATGTTGCACGAACTCCAACGTACTTCCGCGCCAAGAGCGGTTAATGTTTCAATCAAAACAGCTGTTTGTACTGTCATATGAAGACATCCAGCAATACGTGCACCTTTCAAAGGTTGCTCGTCTTTGTACTCGGCACGTGTTGACATTAATCCAGGCATTTCGTCTTGTGCAAGGTCGATTTGTATACGTCCTGCTTTGGCCAATGTGATGTCTTTTACTTTATAGTCATTTTCGACTGCTTGTGGGGCTACTGACATTATTTTTCTCCAATTTAATAAATTCAATATGAATCCTGTTTTTGTTTAGGAAATCTTTACTTTTACAAGGCACACTAAGAGCAATACAAAGCTTAGAAATTCCTCCTGAAACCTACGCATTTCATGGGAATAAAGCAAGAGAGAGGACAGATTTTTATGATAGATGACGACTTTAAAGATGCGAAAAAGACATCACAGTTCTCTTATCGACGAAATCCTATTCATGAGCGGTCTTTTATGATCTTGGAACATGCGGGAGATAAAGGGTATGAGCCAGTGGGTGATTACACAGTTTTAGATCTGCATGAAGAACATCTTTTATCAGAAAAGAAAATCATGAATTTGGTAGCTCTTTTGAATGGAGAGAGTGAATTGATTGATTTATCTAAAGATACGGGGGGCACACGCTTGTACTATCAAGAAGTGCCTGAAAAAAAAGAGAGTGATCAAGCAAAAGTGATTTTCTATCGCCAAGATGGCGAAGGGATATCTAAAGAAAACGCATTATTTTTAATTAACAAGGAGATATGGGGAAATGCCTAATAAAATACTAACTGATTTTTGTGTAAGCGCGGATGGGGTATGTAGCCCAGTGATGGAGCCTAGTCAATCTCCAAGTGCTGCACTTGAGAACAATGGTCCTCCGAGATAAGCCATTGATTTAATGTTCTTGCTAAGAACACTGAGCGGTGTTTACCGCCAGTACATCCAAAAGCAATCGTAAGGTAATGCTTTCCTTCTTTCTCATACGCAGGAAGAAGGAGTTTTAGCATATTCTTTAATTGTTTGAGAAAGGCGGAGAAATTCTCGTCTTGTTGAATGTATTTTCCAACATCCTCATTTTTACCTGTTAAATCTCTGAGGGTTTCATCCCAGTGCGGGTTTTTCAGAAAACGCACATCGAATACAATATCAGCGGCTCTCGGGAGCCCTTTTTTGTAGGAAAAAGACAAAAGATTGATTGTTAGTTTTTTTTCTTTGTCATCTGCAAACATTCCCGTAATTGTACGTCTTAGATCATGAATAGAGAGGTCGGTTGTATCAATTACGATATCAGCCATGTCCTGAATGGGTGCGAGAATGTCATGTTCCGCGTGAATGCCCTCGATAACGGTACGCTCTTTTGCAAGAGGGTGGGGACGACGTGTTTCTGAAAAACGCTGTTGAAGTTTTTCTTCCTGACATGAAATGAACACGATTTTGTATGCTGACCTATCTTCAATAGCAGCCAGTGATTTTTTAAGCTGTTCTGTTGAAAATTGACGTGTACGTGTGTCTACTCCGAGGGCAATAGGTTTTGGGTTTCGGGTCTCTCTATTTTCTTCAAAAAGCGCTGGAAAGAGATCAAGTGGGAAGTTATCAAGAGCTTCGTAGCCGATGTCCTCTAAACATTTAAGTGTTGAGGATAGTCCTGCACCAGATTGTCCTGTGACAATAAGGAGCGAGAGAAGGGGGAGGGTGGCTTTACTCATGCTTTCCCGTCCTCTTCATAAATTGGAAAGGTGATGTTAAAGGATGCGCCCGTAATATCGCCGTTCCTGTTTTTAAGGTTTTCTGCTTCTATGACACCATCATGAGCTTTGATGATTTGCTTTACGATTGAAAGCCCAAGGCCTGAGTGATGTTCAGCGCCTTCTTTTTTCGGGCGATCGGAATAAAAACGTTCAAATATTTTTTCTAGTTTCTTATCGGGTATACCAACGCCCATGTCTTGAACAGAGATTGTGACTTGATCTGATACGGCATGAATTAATATAGAGACTGTGTCACCCTTATGAGAGAAGGAAAGTGCATTGTCCACGATGTTGGTGAAAACTTGAAGTAGCTTTTCTTTGCGCCCGAGTATAAAGCATTTACCAGTTGTTTTGTCCGTGACGTCAATTGGCACATCAAGTTGATCGTAATGGTGTTGGAGCTGATAAATACCGTGTACGTCTTGCATGATGTCCGAGATGTTTAAACGTTCCATTGAGCCTTGGGATAGCTCAACATCAAGGCGTGTGGATTTTGATATGTCTGTGATCAATCTATCGAGACGGTCTACGTCGTGTTCCAAAATTTTTAGAAGTATTTTTTTGTCTTTTTCACTTTTCACTTTTTGTAGGGTTTCAAGCGCGCTTTTGATAGATGTGATTGGATTTTTTAGTTCATGAGATACATCGGCAGCAAAGGATTCTATGGTTCCCATACGTTCCCAAAGCGCTTCGACCATTCCATTGAGGGCAATGGAAAGTTCTCCGATTTCATCGCCTCGATTGCTCATGTCAGGGATTTCCTGTGCTCCGTGGCGCGAGCCAAAACGGATAGATTCTGCAGCCTTGGCAAGGCGTCTTAAGGGGTTGGTGATGGTTCCAACCAGATATAAAGAAAAAGCGATAGAGAGGGTTAAAATAGAGACGAAAATCCTGAAAATGTCCTCTTGGAGCTTTGCTATTTGTGCCGTGAGCGTATGTGCGGAATGGGTGATTGAGAGTATACCTTCTGTGCCATCATCGCTGGAAACAGGAACGGAGCTTGAGAAGAGGAGTTGCTCTTTGCCAATTGTCCATGCGGCGATATTCTTTAACCCTCTCTGGCTTTCTGTCACCCCTGGAAATGATGTTGGGTTTTCTAAATTGGTGTATGGGTATTGTGGGGCGTTGTAATCCACTTGGGTAAGTTGCATGAGTGATGAGATAAAATTACTTGCCAGTTTTTTTGCAAAGGACACGTCTTTTTTAAGCGGGTTGATGGGTGTGTTCTCAGTATTGATTAACGCTGTATCGTCTGCTGAGAAGAAGACCGCGTAATCTTCCACTGGTAGATCGAGTAAGGTGATTGCGGCTTGCGCGCTGATCGGTTGGTTGTCTCTTAGCAGATCGCTTGTTGAGATGATTTGGGCATAGAGTGTTGTGCGTGTATATAAAAGCTCAAGCTCATTATTGATTAGGCGTTCTCTGTGATCACTGATTAATGCCAAACAAAAGATAAGTACAGTGAGGGGAATAAGGTTAATTCCCAAAACTGTGAGCATCATTCTTGCAGGGTGATATTTCTTATGGCCATGATGAGGCGTACTCAAACGTATCCTTGCGTATGAAGGTAACGCGGAAGGCAGTTTGTTTGAAATTCGGTTAAGAAATCTCTTTGTATTTGTATCCGACACCATACACCGTTTCTATATTGTTAAACTCTGGATCAATCTCTTTGAATTTTTTCCGTATGCGTTTGATATGGGAATCAATGGTTCTGTCATCAACGTACACACCACTTCCATAAGCAAAATCAATGAGATTATCACGGCTTTTTACGTGACCGACACGTTCGATTAATGCCTTTAAAAGAAGGTATTCGCTCACGGTTAGGTTGATGGCTTGGTTTTTCCACGTACATGTATGTTTTGCATCATCCAAACGTAATTCACCGCGGGCAATGACGTTGATTTCGTCTGAAATGTCATGACCCTCTGTGATCATTTTACGTCTTAGAAGGACACGGATGCGTTCCACAAGAAGGCGTTGAGAGAATGGCTTTGTGATGTAGTCATCGGCGCCCATTCTTAGTCCAACAATCTCATCAATCTCATCATCTTTAGAAGTTAAAAAAATAATTGGGAAAGTGAATTCTTTACGGAGCTCTTTGATGAGTTCAATACCATCCATATGTGGCATTTTTACGTCTAAAATCGCGAGGTCAGGCAGAGATTTCTGAATTCCTTCCAAGCCATCGCGCCCGTCATTGTAAACATTCACATCAAATCCCTCGGCTTTTAATGCCATAGAGACAGATGTGGTGATGTTTTGATCATCGTCTACAAGGGTGATTTTATGACTCATTCTTTACCTCTGTTGCCTCAATTGGTGTTTTTAAATCACCGTATATCTTACCTATGTTTCTAGGTTTTCACCACTCGTTTTTTTGAGGCACTTTGTTTTCTATGTCTGCAAGTATAGCACCTGCCAAGTAAAGTGATCCTGTGATGAGAATGCGCGTGTCTTTTCCTTGTGCTGAAAGGGCGTCATGTGGTGATGTGGATGTGTTCACAGGACATGTTGCAAAGGACTTTATGACCTCAGAAAGGGCGTGTGCCGACCAGCTTGCCTCAGCATGGGGTATGTCTATTACAGTTATGTTTGCAATATGCGGGAGAAGTGGCGTTAAAAACTCTTCTGGGTTCTTTCGGTTGACCATCCCGATGATGAGGTGGAGCGGTTTTTTATCTTGAGCGCTCCAGCGTATTGCTTGATCCGCGAGGGCTTGCCCAGCGCTATCGTTATGTCCACCATCTAGCCATACTTCCCCGTATTTTTCGTCATAAGTGCTTAGCCTTTGAAGTCGCCCGCGCCATGTTGTGTTTTGAATGGCGTGGCTGAGCTTTTGAATATTACTTGTTGGATAAAGGGTGAGGAGTGTCACCAGTACCGCACTAACATTTTTAATTTGGTGCGCCCCCAACAGAGAAGGTGTAGGAAAGTCATATGTTTTATTTTTGAGCGTGAGGGTAAATCCTGATGATGATTCTTGTGTACTCCATTCATGTCCATACCTTAAGAGTGGAACATTCAAGGTTTTGGCATGATCTTCAAAAACAGTCATAACACCTCTATCAAGGGCTTCTTGTGTTTGTGCGCCGATGATACAAGGTACATTTTCTTTCATAATTCCAGCTTTTTCGGAGGCAATGTCGGTAAGTGTGTTGCCAAGATAGT
>JAESUK010000127.1 GCA_016763095.1 Alphaproteobacteria bacterium | reverse complement strand
TGTTGTGAATCCATCCCACCTCACCGCTTACATCCATAACTTTTACCCATTGATCAAACCTTAGAACAACTTTCATAGGCCAGCCTTTTTGGTGATACACCCATTTAATAGGGTGATCCGTTGATGGTCCATAACGCATAAATACTTCGTCAGCGCGTAGTGACATAAAAGAGTCTGCATCGGCTGCAAACGATTTTGTAGGCACAAGGAGAATTACTATTATAAAAATACGGAACAAAATATGGAACATGGAGAATCACTGACGGCTTATATAGATGGACTTTTTAACTTTATTTGAATATATCATTCACATTATGAATAAGCAGGTCAATGATTTTAAAAAACCACAACTCTCTGTCGCCCCTATGATGGCATGGACAGATCGTCATTGCCGTTATTTTCATCGCCTTATTAGTCCTAATAGTTTGCTCTATACGGAGATGGTTACAACAGGTGCTATTATCCATGGCGACCTAAGCAAGATACTCACATATAATGATGAAGAGCATCCAATTGCCTTGCAACTTGGTGGAAATAACCCCAAAGACTTGGCTTTCAGTGCAAAAGTTGGAGAAGATTATGGATATGACGAGATAAATTTAAATTGTGGCTGTCCGAGTGATCGTGTGCAAAATGGAGCTTTTGGCGCATGCCTTATGAATGATCCTGATCTTGTCGCAGACTGTATTGGCGCGATGCAAAGTGCCGTCAAAATTCTCGTTACAGTGAAATGTAGAATCGGTATTGATGACAGTGATGATTATACGTTTTTAGACGATTTTGCTTCCAAAATTGAAGCTATAGGGTGCAAAACCTTTATTATACACGCACGAAAAGCATGGCTGAAAGGTCTTAGTCCAAAAGAGAACAGGGAAATTCCGCCTCTGCGCTATGACATTGCGCAACAGCTTAAAGATAATCATCCTAATCTTAATATCATTGTAAATGGTGGTATTAAGACGGTTGAGGAAACAGAAATGCATCTTGATGTGTTTGATGGCGTAATGATTGGGCGGGAAGCGTATCAAAACCCATGGATTCTCGCAGAGCTTGAAGAAGTCATTTATAAGACTCCCTCAATTACACGTTCTGAAATTGTTCATGCTATGCAGGACTATATTGATCGAAATGTTCAGGATGGTCATTGTCATGCACAATCAATTCTTCGGCATGTTCTCGGCTTATTTAAAGCACAACGTGGCGGGAGGATATGGAGACAAACACTTTCAGAACAACCTGATGTAGATAACATCCTGTTAATGGCTCTTGAAAAAATAAGCTAACACACTCCCTTGCCTCCTAATATTTCTAGGATATAATTTTAATTAACGGTTTGCCTATAGTACGAAAACTTTGCTATAGTGAATCGCTTGTTACAGGGGAATAACATTAATATTAGGATGCAATACAAACAATGAGTTGGCATAGATTAGATTCAGAAAAATCACAGAAAATGCTTGATGCCGTTAAATCAAGTGGTGAAGCCTTATTGTTTTCTCAGAAAAACAATGAAGTAAAATGCATGCGCCTTCCTTTTTATAATGACTTTCTTCTCTACCGTATTGAGAACACTGCAACCCTACCTATATTTTCTATGGATTTCCTCGGTCACAACGAGGAATTTTTTCACTTAGATGGTACAGATGGCGCATTGCAAGCGGTTAGCAAGAAGAGCCAACTCTCATTACGGGATGATAATATTGCGGCATATCTGCAGTTTTATTTTTTCAATGTTATTCAAGATGACGGAGAAATATATCCTTTATTTGAAGGCTCTCCGCTTCCTGATTTGGACAATCAAAATATCCATGCGTCACTAGATAGTATTCCTGTTGGAACACCTGGTTTTCAAGCAACGTTAGAAAATAATAGCTTTAGCGTTGTAGCACCGCTGTTTTATGATGGAACACTTATGCAAGGTACTCTGGCTGTATCGATGGACGGTAAAGTAGAAATAACGGGAATTACTCCGCTTCTTGGTAACACATTTAACGATTCAATTGGTGATAGCCTCTAAGAAAGAAAATAACTTCGCGCGAACGATCGCAAGATTAAGCAAGGTAAATAGGAATGACGACAGAAAACAACGATATGAGCACCAATCCACTTAGTGGCTCTTTTGGCACATTAGGAGACAAACCTAATGTTGTTAGTTATGCACCTGAGGAAGCGGATCCAATTTTGAATGCAGCAAAAGACATCCTCAAGCAAATACCTGTAGGCGTAAAACTTTTGGAGATACTTCAAAAATTCAACATCCCTGTGAAAACAATAAAGGGGCGCGAGCTTACTTACACGACGCCTGATGAACAAAGTATTTATATGGTGCTTCCTCCTAAGGCTGGAGAAAGCCCTGAGCTTGTTGCTTTGACATTAGGGTGTGCAATAAGAGACGTTGAGCAAAGTGTGCGCGGTTTTACTAAGCCTGACCCTGAGCTTGACCCTATAGAATTTGCCTCTATTACATTCTCCAGAACATTGGATATCATAGTGAATATGTGCCAAATTGCAGATGAACTTAAGTTAAACTTAGGATATACAAAACCGCTTGACATTGTCGATGATTTAGGTCATAGTGGGATATATAAAGCGTACAAAGACGAAGTCGGTCACGACGAAATGATTGATATATTAGTTGGAAGTGTGCACGATGAGGGTAATTAATAAAAGGAGAGTAAAAAAATGAGTAGAGCATTAACAGGACTTAGCGTAGGAAATTTACGCACGCATTTAGCAACACAGTCAAGTAAACATACACTTTCTATTAAGCCTATGTTTGCCCCTGAAAATTCTCGTAAATAGAGAAGACATAACTCTCCTTCATTGAAGGATTAAAGCCTGCTTAGGTTTAAGCAGGTTTTTGTTTGTCTGGAATATATTAACTAAAAGCTAACAGACTCTCCACAGCCACAGCGAGCTGTTTCATTTGGATTCTTAATTGCAATACGACGAGAGCCTAGCGAATCGGTAATAAAATCAATTTCTACACCAAAAAATCGTAAAACATCTGTTTTTGGAATAAACAATGTTAGACCGTCCTCAACCTCAAGAATTTCATCCTCGTCAGATTCATCGCCCTTAAGAACAGGTTTAATATCATATTCATTTCCGCCACAGCCTTTACCTGTGAGGATCATAAAACGAATACCCGCCATATCATCGGACATTTGCTGTTTTAGATACTCAATTGCGGTATCGGTTACTTTTACTTCTTTTGTTGTTAAGCCAAACATAATAATTCTTCCGAATGTTAAATTACTTTAAGTAAACATATTTATTGGAGTTTTGCTGTTTCTGCCATCATTGACGGATCCCATGTAGGATCCCAGACAATATCAACGTCAACATGACGTAT
>JAESUK010000126.1 GCA_016763095.1 Alphaproteobacteria bacterium | reverse complement strand
TAAGCACTTGTGATATTTACAAGATGCCCGCTTGCACCATTCAATGTTGCGGCCGAGGCATTCGCGCGCGCAGTGGCGATGTTAACAGCGCCACTTACATATTGATAAAAACTCTGTGTTTGCTCGCTAAAGAATATGTTGGATGTACCACCTCCAGCAACCCTAATCGTATATTGATCATACGAGTCTATACCGCCCCCATAGATAATATCATCGCCTGCGCCACCATTGAGCGTGTCTGATCCTTGACCTCCAGAGAGATAATCATTGTCGGCATCGCCGTTGATAATATCGTTTCCATCATCGCCACTTAGCGTGTCTGAGCCAGCACCACCATTGAGGGTATCATTGCCGTTTTGTCCGTCAATATTGTCATCACCCGCATCACCAAACAAGAAGTCGCCACCGTCGCCACCACGAATTTGGTCATCATCGTCATCCCCGTGGATGGTGTCTACACCGTCATTTCCGTAGAGCCTGTCGTTGCCGTCACCACCATTGATCGTGTCATTGTCACCATGCCCACCAATAATGTCATTGCCGGTGCCTCCATTTAAGATGTCGTCGCCGGCGCCTCCATAAATCCTGTCATTTCCTGCGTCTCCATTAATGGTATCCACGCCATCATTCCCATAAAGACGATCATCATCATCTCCACCATCAAGTGTGTCATTTCCGTTTCCTCCTGCCATGTAATCATTTCCAGCACCACCATCTAGGGTATCGTTACCTTCACCCCCGACGATCTTGTCGTTTCCGGCGCGTCCATAGACCGTGTCATCTCCTGCACCAGCAATCACATAGTCATTGCCGCCTAGTGCATCTATAACATCTCCACCCGCTTCATTTGTGCCGTAGAGCTTAATATCATCGCCTGCTGTACCTGTAATGGTTGCAAGGGGCGCATCGCCACCTGGTGCACCTATTTGTGTATCGGGAAGGTCTGTGCCTGCTTCGTAATCTGAATAGCCACCTTTTGACAGCGAGACTGTTCCACCAGACACAGAACCACCCGTTGTGGTTGTGAAGCTGTTTGTATCGAGGATATTTCCGTCAATTTTAATATTTGAAAGTTGAACCTCGTCCCCATCTGTACCAGATGATTTTACGAAGTAAAAACGAAGGAGGGTATGATCGAAGGGTTGATTGTCGGTATCGATTTGGAAGGACATCGTGCTTGAGCCTGCATAGGCGTAAGACATACCTATTTTTGTGCCACCATAGATGACAGAGAGCTTAGGAATTGCTCCGCCGAAGACGCCTAAAACGTCGAATGTTAATGTATATAGTGCCATAATTTTATTACCCTAAAAAATACCCTATTATGAGTATACTAAAAAAACATTAATTTTGGCTAATTTTAGATAAAATTTTAGAGAATTTCTTAGGTGATAATTTGACCTGCACCGAAAAGGGTTGCTTCATCCAGACCCGTAACGCTATCGATTTGTGCGATTGTTTGGAAACTTGTTCCGCCAGAATTTCCGTTTACATCAATTTGCACAAGTGTATTTCCACCAGAATTTGCGAAATTTAAGTAATTTGTGATATCCCCTCGGGTTGGATGACCATCAAGCCAGTTTGTAAGAAGTGACGAAATATCAATGAAATCAATACCAGAGTCAAAATCCATAATTGTGTCATTGTTTGTAAACACATCGGCTGCGCCAAAGACAAAGGTATCAGCCCCGTTACTTCCATACAGAGTATCAACGCCTTCACCACCATTAATAATATCATCTCCATCGCTTGAAGGAGGAAGCGTGAGTGGCGATACCGCAGAATATGTCTCTAAATTAGCATATCCTCCACCAGTATCCGCCCCAGCCATAAAGACATCCATAACATTTCCGCCTCCTCGTTCAAAGAAGGTCGCCTCTAACGTGTATGTTCCTGTTGCTAGGAACTGTCCCGCGCTTGTTATCGTGACCACACCATGAAGTCCATCATTGTCGACAATCTGTACGCCGTCCAAGAACAACGCACTCCCATCATCCGATGCTGTTCTGAATGTGTAGGTTCCCGCGGTTGTAATTGTCAGCGTTGCTTCAAATTTTAGTGCATAATTACTGCCATTATCAAATACTGCGGGATCAAGCGTTGTTGTCACACCAGTATCCGTTACTGTATTGCTATTGTCGCGTCCACCGTTCAGAGTAAATCCTGCTGTTGCTAGGCTCGCTGGAGTAACCCCTAAATCATAATATTCAAAATTCCATCCCGTACTGGTATTATCCCCGGCCGTGCTGTCTCCATAAATAATATCGTTCCCTGCACCACCATCAATTATATCATTGCCTAATGAGCCATAAATGACGTCGTTCCCAGCATCTCCATTGATTGTATCGTTGCCATTCCCACCATTTAGGAGATCGTTATTATTCCCACCATTTAAGGTATCCGCTCCCTCTCCACCGAAGAGCTCATCATTACCGTCTCCTCCGTTAAGAGTGTCGTTGCCGTCTTGACCATAGAGAGCATCCACACCAGTTCCACCGTTTAAAATATCATTCCCATCCTGACCATAAAGAAGATCATCATCAGCATCACCATTAAGAATGTCATTCCCCGCACCGCCATAAAGATGATCGTCTCCCGATCCCCCATTGAGGGTATCAATACTATTGTCTACAGAAACTTCATCAGCGTTCCATTCCACAACCATTCTACGAGATCCGCTTTGCTGGTCATTCCAAGCATCATCACTTCTATACTCTGCATAATCTTCACCAGCACCATAATCATTTGGTTCGTTTGTACTCCAATTTTCGTAGTGAGAGCTAACCGTATTACCGCTCACAGCACCCCTATAAAATACAGATCCTGCTTCAGCACCGCCCATATATTCCCACTCTCCTTCAACATTGATATCAGTCACACCCAACCAAACGGTGTTCCCTCCAATCATTGTGTTGATAAAAGCATTCTCTGTGGCGCTTGTAATGTTTACGAGATGCCCACCGACACCATTGAGCATGGTTGCCGCTGCATTCGCAATGGATGCACCAATACCTGCGGTTGCCGTTATAAACGTATAAAAGCTTTGTGTTTGTTCGTTGAAAAACAATCCCGACGTTCCCCAAGTTGATCCCACCCTAATCGTATATTGATCATACGAGTCTATACCGCCCCCATAGATAATATCATCGCCTGCGCCACCATTGAGCGTGTCAGCACCTTGACCTCCAGAGAGGTAATCATTGTCGGCATCGCCGTTGATAATATCGTTGCCATCATCGCCACTTAGCGTGTCTGAGCCAGCACCACCATTGAGGGTATCATTGCCGTTTTGTCCATCGATATTATCATCACCAGCATCCCCAAACAAGAAGTCGCCACCATCGCCACCACGAATTTGGTCATCATCGCCATCCCCATGGATGGTGTCTACACCGTCATTTCCGTAGAGCCTGTCGTTGCCGTCACCAC
>JAESUK010000125.1 GCA_016763095.1 Alphaproteobacteria bacterium | reverse complement strand
GTGCTTCTGAGTTCATTTAAAAGTGAAGAGCTTGAAAAAGGACTGCGGTTAGATGTTGGGCAGCAATCGTGTGATATGGCGATTATGACGACCATGAGCCATTCGGCACTTATGTTTGCAGAGCAGTATTCAAAGCAACAGTCGGACAGATTAGAGCCATATCGTGACATGGTTTTTGATATGTTGCAGATGTATAAGCACAATAATGATCATTTTAAGATTAAGGCAGGGCGTACTGATAGCTATATGTCTGGTATGGAATCTTATGAGCTACCAGAGCAAAATTTGTCTTCATATATTGTTTCAAACCCTGTGGAGGCATATTTGAAAGATACGCGTGAAGTGTATGAGCTTAATGTGATGATGGCTCAAATTTGTGAAAGTAGGTTTGAGAATGGTGTTCGGTCGCTTTATTATTGGCGCGAGGCTCTTGGTGGATTGCCACGTACAGAAAAAACTGGTAGCGAGATTTATGATAAGTTTTGTGCCCCAAAACATGATTGGGAGTATGAAATGGAGGTTCAGGACGTTATTAGCCAACGTATTGATATACTAAGCAATCGTTCTCAGGCTATTGGTCGTTTAATTGATAATATTCAACCACATGTGAATTGATTATATACAGATCATTTATGAAGGGTAGATTGTGGTTGCTCTTCGTCTTAAACCATTATAATTGTATGATATGACTTATAACGCAGACCTTAAAATCAAAGAAAAACGTCATCCAGAGAAGCAAAAGAATCCTGATCGCCCGATGGGGCGTAAGCCGAGCTGGATCCGCGTGAAGGCGCCTATGGGAAAAACCTATCAGGAAACCAAGGCGCTTGTGAACAAGATGAATTTGACGACAGTTTGTGAAGAAGCTGGATGCCCTAATATGGGGGAGTGTTGGGATAAAAAGCACGCCACATTCATGATTATGGGTGAAGTTTGTACGCGTGCCTGTTCATTTTGTAATGTTGCGACGGGTAAACCAAATGCGCTTGATAGATATGAACCATTACGCATCGGTGTGGCGGTTGATCAGATGGGTTTAGACCATGTTGTGATTACCTCTGTTGATCGTGATGATTTGGACGATAGTGGTGCAGACCATTGGGTTAAAACAATTGAAGCCCTTCGTTTTAAAGCGCCGAACACAACCATTGAAATTCTACCTGGTGATTTTAAGGGGGATTTAGATGCAGTTGATACGGTGACCCGTGCAAAGCCAGATGTGTTTAACCATAATTTGGAGACTGTACCGAGGCTTTATCCTACAATCCGACCAGGTGCTCGTTTTTTCCGTTCCCTTCGCTTGCTTGAGCGTGTGAAGGACGTTGATCCTTCCATATTTACAAAGTCAGGGCTTATGGTTGGATTTGGGGAGACGAAGGAAGAAATCGGACAGGTTATGGATGATTTGCGTGTGGCAAATGTTGATTTTATTACGATAGGTCAATATTTACAGCCGACCCCAAAACATGCTCCCGTGGATAGGTTTTGGACTCCTGAAGAATTTGTATCCCTTGAAAAAATGGCGCGAGCTAAGGGCTTTTTGATGGTTTCAGCAACGCCTTTGACGCGGTCATCTTATCATGCCGGGGATGATTTTAAGAAGCTTCGTGAAGCGCGCGCCAAAAAAATGGCGAGTTAATATGCTTGAACATGTAGAGCAGAGAACCCTTCCTTTTACACAAGAGCAGATGTTTGATCTTGTGTCTGGGGTTGATAAATATAGTGAGTTTGCACCGTGGTGTTTAGCGTCACGTATTAACAAAAAGGAGGGAGATAATGTTTTCTATGCTGACCTTATTGTTGGTTATAACATGTTCCGCGAAAAATTTTCATCCAAGGTCATTTTAGAGCCAAATGACCGCTTAACGATTGAATATATGAGCGGTCCGTTGAAGCACTTACGAAATGAGTGGCGGTTTACCGCGAACGAAGATGGTAGTTGTACCATTGATTTTAATGTGGAATTTGAGTTTAAGAATATCTTGTTACAAGCGTTGGCAAAGAAATTTTTTAATGAAGTTGTGAAACGGATGGTGTCATCGTTCGAGAAACGTGCACATGAGCTTTATGATTGATTAGCCAATGCCAAGGTAAACACGAAGTCCCCATACGCATGCACCAGCAACAAGACCTGCGGCAACATCATCTATCATTACGCCAAATGCTCCATTTACCTTTTTGTCTAATACGGATATTGGCCATGGCTTTGCGCTATCAAATAATCTGAAGAGCAAGAACGCAAGTAATATTGAAATTGCGTTTGGTGCGGCGAAGAGCAGAGTGATAAGGATACCAACGGTTTCATCAATGACGATCATGCTGGAATCATGGCTTTTTGATTGTTTTTCAAATTTGTGCGCTGCCCATAATCCTATGATGAATAGTAAAAGACTAATGCAAAGGATGGTTGGCTTAGATGTTGTGGCAAGAAGGGCAATTCCAAGGGGCATTGTTCCCAATGTGCCCCAAAAACCAGGGGCAGGAAAGATGTAGCCACAACCAAACCATGTGGCAAGAATGATAGCAGGATCTTTCTTGTTAATTTTTTCAAGAACGGTTTTACGTTCGAGGGCTTTTTTTGCTAGAATTTTTTTTATTTTATCCATATGTGAAAACATGCTAAATACTTTGAAAACCTATCTTTTCTTAGATATATGATGTATCGATAAACTATTATGAGTCAATCTTCAATAGAGCATAGTCCATTAATGTTTGCTTCTCGAAAATCTTTCGAGGGAGCTATTGTGGCAATCTTGTTTGTTCTTGGGTTTGGTTCGGTGGTTTTTACCTACCTTTCTTTTGTAGATGTCATTCAATCGCCAACAACGGCACAGTTGTTAAAAGCTGACCTTGTTATTTCCTTGGCACTACTATTTATGCTGGGACGACGTTTATGGAATGTCTTCTCTGCGCATAGAAAAAACATGTCTGCGTCAGGGCTTCATATGAAGCTGGTGTTTCTGTTTGGGTTTGTTAGCCTTGTTCCGGCAGCGTTTATGGCGTTTTTCTCTTTGTTCTTTTTTCATTATGGAGTTCAAAGTTGGTTTAGTGAGCAAATCAAAACAGCGGTTGTTGAATCTAACTCTATTGCTGAGTCTTATTTGGCGGAGCACCAAAATACAATCCGTGTTGATATCTTGGCGATGGGAAATGATTTGGATCGTCAGTTCGATGTGTTTGTCGACAATGATGATGCTTTGAAAAAAATGATGAACACGCAAACGTTTTATAGAAATCTTTCAGACGCGATTATTTTTGATAAAACTCGTCAGGTTCTGGCTTACTCAGGCATTGGCCCTGTTCAAATGTTGGAAATTAGTGATTATGATCTTGAGGCGGCGGAAGATGGGGATATCGTTGTTTTAAGTAACCATGAGGATGATCGTGTTCATGCTCTGGTGAAGCTTAATAAGTTCGCGGATAGTTTTCTGCTTGTTGAGCGACTTGTTGACGCCAATGTTCTTTCGCGTGTTCAGCAAACGCGAGCGGCATCGGCGAAATATACATCGCTTGAAGACCAATCTGCGCATATCCGCCTCACCCTAATCTTTATTTATATTGCACTTTCGTTGTTTCTTGTTCTGATGTCGATATGGTTTGCATTGCATATTGCTAAGCGGTTTATTCTTCCTATTGAAAACTTGGTTGATGCCTCCAACCGTGTGCGTGCGGGCGACCTTGATGTTGAGTTAAAGGGCGAGACGGGTGTTGCTGAGTTAGACCAGTTGACGGAGGCTTACAACCGCATGACGACGCAACTTTCTAAGCAACGAGGAGACCTTGTTTCCGCGAATAGGCAATTGGATGAACGACGCATTTTTATGGAGACTGTATTAGCTGGGGTTTCTTCTGGTGTTTTGAGTGTAGATAAAAATGGGATCATTAAACTGTATAATGCGTTTGCTAAATCAGTTTTAAAGCAAGGTGATAAGGATTTAATCGGGTTGCATGTTGCGGATGTTATTCCAGAGATTGACCATGTCTTAAAAGCTATTCTTCTGGACGTTGTTGGTGATGAAGAGAATTTCAATATTGAAATTCCTTATCTGGATATAAATGGTTCAAAAAGGGATCTTTTATTGCGGGCGGTTCCTGAGGTGTTGGGAACGAAAAATATTGGAGCTATTATTACATTTGATGATATTACCGATTTGAAGTCTGCACAAAGAAGTGCTGCGTGGTCTGATGTCGCGCGACGTATTGCGCATGAGATTAAGAATCCACTTACACCTATTCAGCTTTCGGCAGATAGGATCAGAAAGAGGTTCTCCAAATATATTCCTGAGGATGATCGTGAGGTTTTTGAGGTTTGTATTGAGACGATTTCTCGGCATGTTGATGATATTGGAGCCATGGTTTCTGAGTTTTCTTCTTTTGCACGTATGCCCGAGGCGAAGATTGCACGCACAGACTTAGCGTCCTTGGTGAAGCAGTGTGTTGTTCTTCATCAGGAGGTTTATCCTCAGGTAGAGATAAGGTTACAGGGGCTTTTATTGGAAGAGAATGCTGTTTACGGATATATTGATCAGCAACTCGTTCGTCAGGCGTTTGTTAATGTCCTTCAAAATGCGCTTGATGCGGTTATGCAGCAAGAGGGTGATGTTGATGAGGTTATTGATGTTGGTTTATATAACCGTGAGGATGATTTATGTTTGATTGTGCGTGACTCTGGATGTGGTTTTCCTGATGCACAAAATGTTACAAAGCTCCTCGATCCGTATGTAACGATGAAGAAGAATGGAACAGGCTTGGGCTTGGCAATTGTTAAAAAAATTATGAGCGATCATTCTGGCGAGATTGTTTTAGGGGGCTTGCCATGGATGAGTGATCTTGATGGTTGGGATGATTGGTCAGCGCAAGAGGGGGCTGTTGTAAGCTTGATATTCCCTTCTTTCAATAGCAAAAAGAATAGTGATAAAAATGATCCAAAATAATAAGATATTGATCGTTGATGATGAAGAGGACATCTGTAAGCTTGTGCAGGGGATTCTTGAGGATGAGGGGTACAATGTTGACTATGCCATGACGTTTGATTCCTCATTTAAGAAGTTTTTAGAAGGTGATTATGATTTATGTATTCTGGATGTTTGGTTACATGATAGTTCGGAGGACGGCATTCATTTGCTAGAAAAATGTTTGGAACATTCTCCGTCAACGCCGATGATTATGATGAGTGGACATAGTACTGTTGAAACGGCAGTTCAGGCGATTAAAAAAGGCGCTTATGATTTTATTGAGAAGCCATTTAAAACGGATAGACTTCTTGTGATGGTGCAACGTGCCGTTGAGTTTCATCGCTTAAAAAATGAAAATAAGACTCTGAAAGGGCGAAGTGATAGTACCCGTGATATTATCCTTTTAGGGAATACATCTCTGTTTAAAGGATTTAAAAGTGAGCTTTTAAAAGCGGCACAGTCGCCGTGCCCTGTTTTGATTTATGGGGAGTCTGGAACAGGAAAGAAGACCGCTGCTAAGTATATCCATCAAAATTCTCGCCGGAAGGATGAGGAGTGCTTATTTGTGCATTGTAGTCATTTAGTTCCAGATGAATTAGAACGCCAGCTTTTTGGAAGTAATGGTAGTGCGGGGTTACTAGAACAGGCCAATGGCGGTACGTTGGTTTTAGACAAAATTTATGAAATGCCAATGATTACACAAAGAAAGCTTTTATCTTTTATTGAGAGCGGGGGTGTTATTAGCGGTTCTAAACCGGAGCAGAAAAAATCCGATGTGCGCCTTGTTGGAACGTATGATGTTGATATTTTGGACGCGATTGAAGAGGGGGCTTTTCTCAAAGACCTGTTCTATTTGTTGAATGTTGTTCCTATTAAAATACCAATTCTAAGTGAGAGATCAGGGGATATCCCGCTATTGATAAATGCTTTTTATGAGGAGCTAAGTGGAGACAGTCGTGACATTTCTAAGCGTTTTACGGAGGATGCTTTGAACGTTTTGGCGCGGTATGCTTGGCCAGGAAATACAAAGCAATTAAAGAACTTTGTTGAGTGGTTGAAGATCGTTGGTTTAGAGAAGAGTAAGGCTATTGATGTTGGTGATTTGCCACCATATTTTTCTGAAGATGAGAATGTTGTGCGTATGGATCGTGCTCCGAATGATTTCTTGGAAGAATGCATGGTTTTCTCTCTAAAGGAGGCCCGAGAAAAATTTGAAAAAATCTACCTCCAAGAGCAATTGGCACGTTTTGGTTATAACATATCCAAGGCGTCTACATTTATTGGTATGGAGCGATCTGCGCTCCATAGAAAGTTAAGGTCATTGGATATTCCTTCTGCGGGAGAAGAGAGCCAAGCTAAAAAATTGAGAGAGGGAAGTTAATGCGCGTTGTTATTTGTGGAGCAGGTCAGGTTGGGCATAATGTTGCCGCGTATTTAGCGCGGGATGCAAATGATATAACCATCGTTGATCCAGATTCACGTTTGATTAGTTCTGTCACCAATGAAATTGATGTTAATGGTGTCGTGGGTCATTTTTCTAGCCCTGAAGTCCTGTCTAAGGCTGGTTTGGCTGAGGCAGATATTATTATTGCCGCGGGTCCAGACGATGAGACTAACATGGTGGCATGTCAGGTCGCGCATTCATTGTTTGATACGCCTAAGAAAATTGCCCGTGTGCGTAACCAAGATTATCTTGATGCATCTTGGAACAATTTGTTTAGTAAGGATCATATGCCAATTGATATGGTTATATCCCCTGAGGTTGAAGTGGCGAAGGCGATTTATGAACGTTTGGCGATTACGGGTGCGACGGAATCTATTCCGATTTGTAACCATGAACTTTATTTTGTTGGGGCTATCTGTGAAGATAACTGTCCAATTGTACATACTCCCTTAAGGCAATTGAAAAGCTTATTTCCGCATTTTTTTATTAATATTGTTTCTATTCTAAGGGGCGGTGTTTCTGTGTCCTTGGATGGGGATAGCCAAATTATGGAAGGGGATGAGATTTTCTTTATTGTGGAAACACAAAATATCCCAACTGTGATGTCATATTTGGGGATTGAATGCTTTGATAGTCAGAACATAAAAGTACTTGGTGGTGGTCGCGTTGGGGCATCATTGAGTCTGCTTATTGAAAAGTCTATGCCTGCTGCACGTGTGACAATTATTGAGACAGATGAAGCGCGCTCTGTGTTTCTGGCGCAGGAAATGGATAGAGCGTTGGTTATTCATGGAGACTGTCTTTTAACGTCTATCTTAAAAGAAGCAGAAGTGGGGCAGGCTGATACACTTGTGGCGGTTACGAATGAAGACGAAACAAATGCACTTTGTTCTCTGCAAGCCAAGTATATGGGGTGTAAACGCGTGATCACATTGATTAAGAGAGCGAGCTATACACCGATGTTACTATCGACGACTATTGATGCCATTATTTCGCCTCAGGATATTACTGTGTCACGTATTATGCATCATGTGAGACGTGGGCGTGTGAAGGCGGTGCATAAATTAAGAGGAGGGACATCAGAGCTTATTGAGGCGATTACTTCTGAGACATGTAAAATCATTAATCAGCCTATTCAAGATTTGCACCTTCCTGAGGGTATCAGAATCGCGTCAATAAAACGTGATGGAGCCTTCATTTTCCCTGATGTTGATACGGTTGTTAAGTCTGGTGATGTGGTTACGATCTTTGCGAGAAGTGAACAGGCGCATAAGGTTGACGCATTCTTTAGTACGGATGTGGATTTATTTTAATGCAGAAGATGACCCCAAAAAAACCTGATCTTGTGATCTGGGATTGGGATGGCACGATTGTTAATTCTATTCCCTTAATCTTTGCCGCGCATAACCATGTGCGGACGCAGTTGGGTTATGATGCGTGGAGCTTTTTAGAATTTCAGAAGGTCGCGCATAAATCGAGTCGAGATGCCTATCCTGCTCTCTATGGGAATCGTTGTGATGATGCCTTTTTACTTCTTTCTGAGTATTTAGAGGCGCATCATTTAGATGTCGAGCTTTGTTCTGATGCGAAGGAAGCGCTTCAAGCGTTGGCGTTGTTAAATGTTCCGATGATTATTGTGAGCAATAAAACCCATAAATTCCTTTTAAAGGAAGTTAAGTATTTTGGACTTGGAGTATATTTTTCAAGTGTTCTTGGGGCGAGTGAAGCGGAACATGATAAGCCAGATCAGCGTGCAGTTGAGCATGCGTTAAAGATGGCTGGTATTGATGTGAGCTCTATTAATAGTGCGTGGCTGATTGGGGATTCGCAAACGGACGTAGATTGTGCAAAAAACTTACCGTTTGAAACGGTCTCATATATCGTCGGAGCGCAAGAAACGGTTGGGGAGTCGGCTCGGTTTGATACTCTGAGTGCTTTTTTGAAATTTAGCCAAGAGTACTAGAATAAAAACTGTTGCTCAAATGAGGAAACTCTATTACTTTTCATACAAAGCCTGCGTATAGATAACATTCAAGATAATCCGAAAGAGATTAAAATGAGCGAAAAAAACCAAAATGTCCAAGATGTTTTTTTAAACACAATTCGTAAAGACAAAGCTTCTGTTACTGTTTTTCTTGTGAACGGGGTGAAGCTTCAAGGTATTGTGACATGGTTCGATAACTTTTCTGTGTTATTGAAACGTGATAGCACATGCCAGCTTGTTTATAAGCACGCGATTTCCACTATTATGCCTTCAGGTCCACTTTCTCTATATGATGAGAAAACAGACGCTGAAGAGTAATTTTAAAATTATTTACATAGATGTCTGATGTTGCGCTGATTGTTCAGCCCATTTCTTCTGATAATAGGCTTGTCGAGAGCTTGCAGTTGACCGACAATGTTGCGGAGACGGAAGGTCTTGCGCACGCTATTGATTTAGAGGTTGCCCTTGTGCATGTGCAGAAGGTCTCAAAGGCCTTGCCATCAACCTTATTCGGAAAAGGTACTTGTGATCTTATCAAGGGGATGGTCGAAGATATCGAACCTCATATTATTATCGTAAATGCCGCCTTGTCACC
>JAESUK010000124.1 GCA_016763095.1 Alphaproteobacteria bacterium | reverse complement strand
TTCAGACATTGAAATCAAAGAAATAGCACTTGGGTCGTTTTCTGTTCCCATGATCTGCGTCACTTTGACTCGCTTATGACGCACAGTATGTGACGATAAGACTTCCGCCATCACAATGTCGCCGTCTTTTGCACCCTTCAGATCTGTATCAAAAACTTCATAATCAAATCTTGCTTTTTTACTGGTCGGGCGCAACACGAAATTCTTTGCTTGGCGTATGACAACACCCATGATGTTCACAGAGGCTGTACGCTCAATCTTTTTAATTACGCGCCCGACATATCCGCCGTCACCATTACGTGACAAACGTGTAAGCGCACGGTCACCAATCGCGAGAGACTTTCCCTTTTTGGTATCGTGTAGCATATGCACCTCTTGTGCATTCACGGACGTTTCTGGCGTATCGACATTCTCGTTCACAGGATGTGCAATCACATCTCCGTCTGATGTGATTTTAACAATCTCAACGATCATGACAGCAGGAAGCCCATCAGGAATATTATAGACCTGCCCTGCTTCGCGCTTTAATTGCCCTGATTTCTCAAGTTGTGACAGGATCGCTTTAAATTGGCGACGTTCTTCCCCGTCTATACCAAACGCCTTTATAAGGCTTCGTTTCGAGACAGGCTCTTTTATTGCCTTAACATAGTCGAGGATTTCCTCATGCGTTGGTATAGTCATAAAGCTTTAGGCTTTCTTCTTGGTTGCTGTTTTCTTTTTAGCAGGCTTTTTCTTCGCTGCTTTCTTTGCTGGCTTCTTCGTCGCCTTTTTCTTAGCAGGGGCTTTTTTACCACCACCGGCAGCTTCTTTGGCTGCTCTTTTTTCTGCGTGTACGGCTATCAAATCAACTGAACGATTAATCCCGATCATCAAGACTTCTTCGCCAGAGCTTTTTGGAATGGAAACAAATACGCCGTCATGCTTCACGAATGGTCCAAAACGACCAATACCCGCTTGGATCATCTTTTTGGTTTCTGGGTGAAGACCCACATCGCGTGGCAAAGAAAGAAGCTTAACTGCACCCTCAAGGGTTACGTCTTCCATCTCCAAGCCTTTTGGCAATCCCTGACGCTTAGGTTTGTCCTTCGTTCCTTCTTCTGGGGACATCTCTACGTACGGACCATATGGACCTTTTTTCAAAAATATTGCGCGTTTCGTATCTGGATGAAATCCAAGCTCTGTTGGCTCTATACGCACAGGTTGTGTTCCATCTTGTACGGACAGAGGACGTGCCTCCTTACAGTCTGGATAGTTCTCACATCCGATGAACGCACCATTTTTTGAGAGTTTCAAAGAGAGCTTGCCCGTCTTACAAGAGGGGCATTTTCGAGGCTCAGGGTTCCCTTCTGTCACTGGGAAGAAGTGCATTGACAGCTCATCATTCAAGTGATCAATCACCTCTGTAATTCGAAGTTCTTTTGTCTCATCAACGGCGCGTTTGAAATCAATCCAAAAAAGACTTAGGGTTTCTTTCCATGATATTTGCCCTTCAGTAATCGCATCTAACTGCTGTTCCAGATTGGCTGTAAAATCATAATCAACGTAACGACTAAAGAACCTTTTTAGGAACTCGGTTACAATCCGACCACGGTCTTCTGGGAAGAAACGTCGTGCATCCATGCGCACATAATCGCGATCTCGCAATACTTGAAGAATAGACGCGTATGTCGATGGGCGACCAATTCCCTTTTCTTCCATGATTTTCACAAGAGATGCCTCTGTATAACGTGGCGGTGCTTGTGTGAAATGTTGGTTTGGTGTCACGGATAATGTTTTAAGGTTATCTTTTTCAATCAATGGTGGCAAACGGCGTTCATCATCACTGCTATTGTTGGCGTTATCATCGTCTTTATCTTCACGGTAAAGCGTAAGAAAACCATCAAAAGCTACGGTTGAGCCAGTAGCACGTAAAATTGCGTCATCCGTGCCATCAGAGATATCTGCACGCACTTGATCCATGATTGCATTTTCCATTTGGCACGCAATTGTACGCTTCCAAATTAAATCATAGAGCGCGAATTGGTCTTTATCCAAGAACGGACGTACAGATTTAGGTGTTTTGGTGAGATCCGATGGACGGATCGCTTCATGCGCCTCTTGGGCATTCTTAGCTTTACTCTTATAAACACGCGGTGCGTTTGGTCGGTACTGTTCACCAAACTCTTTTCCAATGACCTCACGGGCTTGGGTGATTGCCTCCTCAGAGAGGGTAATTCCATCGGTTCTCATATATGTGATCAAACCAACTGTTTCACCACCAAGGCTTACACCTTCATAGAGTTGTTGGGCGATACGCATTGTCTGGCTCGCGGAGAATCTAATCTTACGAGAGGCTTCTTGTTGTAGCGTTGAAGTAATGAACGGCGGATATGGTTTTCTTTGAACCTGTTTCTTGGTCACGTTTTGAATCGTAAGTGACTTGTTCATTATTCTTTCAACAGCTGCCTTCGCATCCGCTTCCTGACCGATATCCATCTTATCAAGCCTATTGCCTGCAAGATGTGTGAGACGCGCCATAAATGGTGCACCCGCAGATGTTTGAAGCTGTGCTTCAATAGACCAATATTCTTCTTCTATAAATTTTTCAATTTCGGACTCACGCTCGCAAATAAGACGTAGCGCGACAGATTGCACACGTCCAGCTGATTTTGAACCGGGAAGCTTGCGCCACAAGACAGGCGAGAGATTAAAGCCCACGAGGTAATCCAATGCACGACGTGCCAAATACGCTTCAACCAAAGGGATATCCACTTGACGGGCTTGGGCAAATGCTTCGTTCACGGCTCTTTTCGTGATTTGGTTAAACGCCACACGGTGGACATCAATATCTTTTAGCAATTTCTTCTTTTCCAAAAGCTCTTGAACATGCCATGCAATCGCTTCTCCCTCTCTATCAGGGTCCATCGCGAGATAAAGAGTCTTCGCGCCTTTTACAGCGTCAGAGATTTCTTTCATGGTCTTCTTACCGCGGGCGCTTACTTCCCACTTCATCTCAAACTCTTGGTCAGGATCAACCGAACCGTTTTTCGATGGTAAGTCTCGTACATGCCCCATGGAGGCCAAGACTATATAGTCTTTTCCGAGGTACTTATTAATTGTCTTCGCTTTTGATGGTGATTCAACGATCACTACATTTGGTGCACTCACTCTTTAAAACTCCCCTATATCTTTCTTCATATATATGTCTGTATGACTAGCCATTAACTAGCCCAACTCTGTTCCCAGGCAACCTCTGTATGCGCCCTGCAATCTCTAAATCTAAAAGTACAGATTGTACTCCTGATATGCTCACATGACATGCTCGGACGATTTCGTCAATAGGCGTGGGTACATGAGAGAGCATAGAAATGATCTTTTCTTGATCTATTTCTTCTTCAATTTCCTCATTTTCTGAAAATTCTTCTTGTTCCGTGATTCCGTCAAATAAAAGTTTAGGAATAACTTGCGGATGGGCGATTTGATCAAGGATATCCTCCGCAGTTTGCAAGAGTATTGCGCCATCTTTTAATAATTTATTTGGTCCTGCCGAGCGCGGGTCCCCTGGAAAACCAGGGACAGCATAAACATCGCGCCCTTGTTCAGCCGCCATGCGTGCGGTGATTAACGAGCCTGAACGCACCCCAGCCTCAATGATCGCGACACCTTCCGACAGACCCGACACAATACGGTTACGGCGCGGGAAATGGCGTGCGGTGGGCTGAACACCCAACGGGTTCTCAGAGATAATAAGCCCACGTTCTTTAATTTTATCATATAGTTTTTGGTTTTCTCGTGGATAAACCACATCTACACCACCCGCAACCACAGCCCATGTTTCTGCGTTTAAACTTCCTGTATGCGCTGCCGTATCTATTCCTCGAGCTAGTCCAGACACAACAATCACACCGTTTTCACTTAGCTCTTTTGCCAATTTCTCGGTAAAACGTCGACCATTTAGAGATGCATTTCTTGCACCAACAATTCCAATGACAGGTTTTTCTTGCGAGATATCTCCGTTACCCAAAAGCGTCAAAACCGCTGGACCATCTTCAACAGCAGCAAGTGAGCTTGGGTAATCTTCATCACATGAAAGGCAAAAGCGACCGCCTAATTTTTTCACATTCTCGATTTCTTGTAATGCGCGATCTTCTTCAAAAATACGGATGGCAGTTTTCTTCCCACCCCTTAGGCTTAGTTCTGGCAACGCTTCTAGCGATTTTTCTGCTGTTTTATATTTAGAGATTAGGCGACGAAACGTAACAGGAGCAACATTATCACTTCGATAAAGCCTGAGCCATGCAAGGCGCTCTTTTTGTGTGATTGGTTTCTCTGTTTCTTCCATTACTGGTTTTACTATTTTTCTTTTTTCAGTTTAATTTTTGCTTCTTCGCCCTTTAGCAATCTTTGAATGTTTT
>JAESUK010000123.1 GCA_016763095.1 Alphaproteobacteria bacterium | reverse complement strand
GGGAAGCCGCCTCTCAGTTTTTTGCAGAGCTTCTTACTCTGTCTGATGATATGCCTGCCCTCAACTTCCGTGATTGGAAAGCCATCATCATCAATCAAATGGGACGCCTTGCCGTGCGCCCCAAATTTGGCGCACATCCACGACTTTCAATCTATGGACAAATTGAAGCCCGCCTCGTTCAAACGGATGTGGTGATTCTGGGAAGCCTAAACGAGGGCACATGGCCATCTGCGCCCGCAACCGACCCATGGATGTCACGCCCAATGCGCAATGAAATGGGGCTACCATCTCCTGAGCAAGCCGTAACCCTCGCCGCACATGATTTTGCACAAGGAATCACTGCGCCAGAAGTATTTATTACACGCGCCAAAAAATCTGCAGGAAACCCGACCGTTCCATCTCGCTGGCTTCAACGCCTCAACACCGTTTGTAAATCTACGCACCTTGAAACCATCACAAATGACGGTGATAAATATGTGCATTGGGCACGACAGCTTAACCATTGGGATAAAATCTCTGTTCCCGCAACACGCCCCGCGCCTAAACCACCATTGGATGCCCGTCCGAAAAGATTATCGGTCACAGACATTGAAAAGCTTATTGCTGATCCGTATGAAATTTATGCCAAGCATGTTCTAAACCTAAGACCTCTTGAGCCATTGGAAGAAGATTTATCTGCCAAAGACCGCGGAACATTTATTCACGCAGTGCTTGATCACTTTATAAAACAACACCCAAAAGATTTACCAGACGATGCAGAAGATATCTTGCTCTCTATTGGACAAGACAAGCTTAAGGACATCATTGAAAACCCTGAGGTTTGGGCAAGTTGGTGGCCACGATTCGAACGTATGGCAACATGGTTCATCGGACATGAACAAGATTGGCGCGCCCAAGGCTATAACTTCTTTGCAGGTGAAGAAAAAGCAATCACAACCATAGAAAACATTGATATCGTTGGTCGTTGTGACCGCATAGATCGCGACAGCAACGGAAATATCGCCATCATTGATTACAAAACAGGCGGACAATATTCAGGCACAAATATGCTCCGAGGGTTCACCCCACAACTTCCTATTGAGGGGCTGATGGTTGAAAACGGCGCATTTAAATATCTCCCTCCCGCCGAGATATCATATCTTGGTTATTGGGTAATCTCTGGTCTTAAAAAAGGTGGCGAAACAAGCCAAACAACGGAAGACACCCGCACAAAAACCGAGGACGTGATGACCTCTGCACGTGCAGGATTCCCTGCACTTCTTATTGCATTCCAAGACCCCGACATGCCGTATCTATCCTTACCTTTCGCAGGGAAAGAACCACGCTATCAAAACTATGAGCACCTCGCCCGCGTTGCCGAATGGTCAACAAACGCCTCAGATCAGGAGGCAGCATAATCATGAACACACAAGCCCAACCAAATACGCCACCCGCCCTCAACCCAAATGAGAAGCAACAGATTGCCTCCAATCCTGCACAATCCGTATGGGTGGATGCCAGTGCTGGCACGGGAAAAACAAAAATTCTAACCGACCGTGTACTACGCCTGCTCCTTTCCGGGCAAGATCGCCCCGCCTCTCCACCTGAACGCATCGTATGTATTACATTTACCAAAGCTGCTGCCTCTGAAATGTCGCTAAGAATTACAAAAGAGCTTTCAAAATGGTCAATCTGTGCAGATACTGAACTTGATGGGGCACTTACAAGCCTCATGGGGCACACACCAAATGCCAAACAGGTAACAGAAGCGCGCACCCTTTTTGCACGCGTCATTGATGTACCAGGTGGTCTAAAAATCATGACCATCCATGCCTTTTGCCAATCCATTTTGCAAAAATTCCCACTTGAGGCTGGTCTATCACCAAACTTTACCGTACTCACCCCGACCGAGGCTAAAGAAGCCATTCGCGGCGCGCGCCTACGTGTATTAGGACAAGCCAAGAAAGAACCGAACAGCCAACTTGGAAAAGCTGTGCGCCACTTATCTGTGCGCTCTGGCGACAGTCAGCTTATGACCTTCTTGGAAAACGGTCTGCAAGAAAAACAGCAAATATTAAACGTCTTTGAACGCATTCCAAACATCGAAGACCTTAAACCCGCCCTTCTCGATAACTGTAAATTACCAAAGAATCTCAGCGAAGCATCGCTCATTGAGGACTTTATCAAGAACACGCCCACACAAGATATAGAAGCCATGATTGCTGGCTTTCCCCACGGCACAAGTTCAGATAAAAAACGCGTGCCAGAGCTTCAAGCTTTCCTAAAAACACCAAGTACACAGATCGACAATTACTGTAATATTTTTCTGACCCAGAAAAACACAATTCGTAAAGCCGCAACCCAAGGCACGTTGAAACACGCAGCTGAAATTGAACTCACGTTTCCAACCGAGGCCGAGCGTTGCCTTGATATGATCGAAGAGCGCGCCAAATTCTATATGGTCGAAGACACCCATGATTTCTTATGTGTCTCCCATACAATTCTTGATGCCTATGCCAAGGAAAAGCAAAACAGAAACGGACTAGACTTTGATGATTTGATCAGCATCACTCACAAACTTCTTAAAAACTCTGAATCTGCTGCCCAATGGGTGCTGTTTAAACTCGACCAAGGCATTGACCACCTTCTTGTTGATGAGGCACAGGACACCAACCCCGAACAATGGAGCGTCGTTGAAGCCCTAAGTGAAGAGTTCTTCCACGGCAACAGTTCCAGAGATTCCATAGAGCGCACAATCTTTGTTGTTGGTGATGAAAAACAATCCATTTACAGTTTTCAAAAAGCGGATCCTGAGATCTTCAGAAAAATGCAAACCTTGTTTAAAAACAAGGTCAAGCGTGCCTCAAAGCAATGGGAGGATGTACCGCTTTCCCTCTCCTTCCGCTCAACCGATGCCGTGCTCACACTCGTCGACACGGTATTTTCCCAAGATGATATGCGCCAATCCCTCACCGCGCAAAACACACAAGTAAACCACACCGCCTACCGCGTGGGCATGGCAGGACATGTCGAGCTATGGCCTATGATCTTTGGCGATGAAAAGGAAGAACTTGAGCCGTGGTCTATCCCACGCGCACCAACCACACAAAGCAGTGCCGCCGATCTTATGGCGCAAAAAATTGCAGGCACAATCAAGCACTGGATTGATAGCAACAAAATACTTGAGTCTGAAGATCGCCCCATCAACGCGGGCGACATTATGATCTTGCTGAAAAAACGTTCCGTTTTTCAAAAGACATTGGTACGCGCCTTAAAAACCCACAATATTCCCGTCGGTGGTTTGGATAGAATGATCCTTCAAGAACATATCGCCGTAAAAGATGTGTTGGCAGCCCTCGAATTTGGGCTTCTTCCTCAAGACGATCTAACTCTCGCAATTCTTCTAAAATCCCCTCTGATTAACTGGAGCGAAGATCAGCTTATGAACTTCATTCTCACCCATAAAGGCAAGAACACCTTATGGAGTGCCATCAGAGAGCACGGCAATAATATTGAACAGGGTCTATATGACTACCTCCTCAATATAAACAGCCTCACCCTTAAAAAACGTCCCTTTGATGTGATTAGCTTTATTCTAAATCATCCATGTCCCGCAGATCGAAATGGAAGTGGGCTACGTGCTTTCATCAAACGTTTGGGGCAAGATTCTATTGATCCTCTTCAAGAATTGCTAAACACCGCCCTTGATATTGAGAGCGAAAAAGGCGTGAGCGTTCAAGCCTTCGTGCATACATTAAAAAGGAACGAAAAAGACATCAAACGAGAAATGGAGGACGGAGCAGGCGCAGTACGCATCATGACTGTTCACGGCTCAAAAGGACTACAATCCCCGATCGTATTCTTACCTGACACAATCCGCACTACACAATCTCGTGACAACGCCCTCCAAGCAGGATCAAAACTTTTATGGCCAAGACGATCTGGCTTAAACTATCCCTTCTGGGCACCTCGC
>JAESUK010000017.1 GCA_016763095.1 Alphaproteobacteria bacterium | reverse complement strand
GTAGCCGCTCAGATTCAAGAGCAGTTACCAGAAGTTGCACAGGCTACACAAGAAGCGCGTGAGAATGCGAAAAAAGAGCAAGCTCAACGCTCCGCTACAAATCAACAGAGAACACAAAGAGCAGCTTAAATCTCTTCGCTGAAACGTAAGAAAGGCAGGGACTCATTGTTTCTGCCTTTTATCTGTGTGGAGTGATAAGGTCTTGTATAAAAAAACCTCCCATCTTCATAAAGAGGGAGGTTTTTTAAAATTCTAATTAAGCAGCTTTTTTCTCGTTTGCTTTTAGAGCAGCTTCAACTTTATCAAAGATCGCTTTAAACGCGTCAATGTCACGAACTGCGATGTCAGCTAGAACTTTACGGTCTAGTTCAATCTCAGCCAATTTCATGCCATTCATGAATTGTGAATAAGGCATTCCGAATTGACGTGAAGCAGCGTTAATACGTTGGATCCAAAGACGGCGGAATTCACGTTTCTTAACACGACGGTCTCTGTATGCGTATTGACCCGCTTTTTCAACGGCTTGAACTGCTGTACGGTAACAACTCTTACGACGTCCGTAGTAACCTTTAGCAGCTTTAATAACTTTAGTATGACGAGCATGTGCTCTTGGTGAACCTTTTTTAGCGCGTGCCATTATTTTGCTCCTTCGGTCTTAATTTTTGATTTTGAAGCTTTTTTACGGCTGTATGGGAACCAGTTACGTAGAACAATACGAGCATCAGGCGCAGACAAAGCAGATGTTCTGCGTGCCTTACGTTTCATTGATTTACCTTTATTCTGCATCATGTGGCTAGTGAAAGCGCTACCCGCTTTGACCTTACCAGACTTGGTCACTTTAAAGCGTTTTTTGACGCTTGATTTGGTTTTCAACTTTGGCATTTCATGTCTCCTATGAATAGGGTTAATAAAAGCGCACGAGGCATGCCTTATCTAAGCCAGTGCGCTAAACGTGCTGTTTAAAGCAGGTTTAAAGGTGATAATCAAGGGTTTTTATAGATATTCGGCAAATTTCTGTGCTTCAAGTTCCCATGGAAAATAGATCCACGCCTCTTGTGCAACCTTTTCTATATATGTGTCTGCCTGTTTTTCTCCATCAGGCTTAACGTAAACGCATGCATAATACGCCTTTGGAAACATTTTTCGGATAAGTGCAAAGGTGTTTCCTGTGTCGGAAAGATCATCAATGATAAGCCAGTCTTTGCCACCGTCTTCAAGCGTAGGCTTGTAATGAATAATAGGTTCTGACGTTTGGTCTTGATGACTATAGGATTCAATGCTGATCGTTTCCATGTGCTTGACGCCCATTTCTTGCGCAACAAGACAAGCGGGGATCATCCCGCCACGTGTGACGGCAAGAATACCTTTCCAGTCATTCATGTCTTTTAAGCGAAGACCAAGGGCGCGGGCTTGTGTATGAAAAACCTCCCAAGAAACAGGGAGGTCTTTTGAATAGTCATTAGGCATTTGAGATGTCGGAAGAAACAATCATCAGCATTTGACGACCTTCCATCTTAGGCTCGCGATCAACAACACTGATATCCGCAACATCCTTTTTAAGGCGAAGCATAACAGCCATACCAACTTGTTGATGTGCCATTTCACGACCTCTGAAACGCATGGAGAACTTTACTTTGTTTCCCGCAGTAAGGAACTTACGTGCATTCTTCAGTTTAACTTGATAGTCATGTTCTTCCGTTGTAGGACGAATCTTAACTTCTTTAAGCTCAACAATTTTTTGTCTTTTCTTAGCTTCAGAGGCTTTCTTTTGTTGTTCAAACTTAAATTTCCCGTAATTGAGAATCTTGCAAACAGGAGGCTCTGCATTCGGAGAAATTTCAACCAGATCAAGCCCGATGTTTTCTGCGCGTTCAATTGCAACAGATGTAGCAATCACACCACACATCTCACCATTTTCATCAACAAGGCGAACTTTCATTGATTTAATCTCGTGGTTAATGTTTGGGCCGGTTTTTTTTGGTGGGTACTGTCCCCGTACTGGTCTATTAATGGTCATATCTCCTAAATTATTACTACTATCAAACCTTACTCATACGGTGCTTTTCGCATTTTGACAAGTCACAAGGTTACCTATCATAGAATATAATTTAAAATTGTTTAAAGAAAGCTTATTTTATAGAAATAACACACAAAAAATTATGAAGAGGGTGTCTCGTTTTTAAGAACTTTATAGTAATAAAGCCCTTTGATGTGCTCATCATTCACTTTGGCGTAGTAAGGGTGTTCACCAATTTTAATGAACCCTGCGCTTTCGTATAGTTTGATTGCAGACACTTGTGTTTCTCTTATGTCGAGGTTCAAAACGTCGATTGCCTCATTTTGCGCAATATTTTCAATATAGGTGAGAAGCCGAGTCGCAAGCCCATCTTGACGTGCCCACGGCGTAATAAACAGGGAGGTTAATGTTGCCACATTTGCTTGGGCTTGGTTGTTCTTTTGTGTGAAAATAAGTTGAGCACTCCCGCATATAACACCGTCTTGGCGTGCGAGGAATAGAAGACGTGATGGCATGGCGACAACACCTTGCCAATATCTTTCCAATGTGTCGCGATCAGGAAGGTCAACCCAACCAAAACCACCACCATTTTCAATGGCAGAATCTGTTGCGTCGCATAAATCATTGAGGTCAGAGACAGAAAGAACGTCTCTAACATGTTCTATGGATTGAATAGGCCTATTTACGGATTTTCGAAGTGTTGCTCCCATTATCTTTGCCCCTTTTATCGTGTCTCTATTCTTCCATTATATACCAAAACAACAAAGATTCGGTAGTAAAAAAAAATAGAGTTCTTATGAGTTATTGATTACTTTATGTTTTTTTCGGATGTGTCTGAGGTTATATCCACTTTAGGCGCTTTTGTCTTCATGAAGGAAACGACGCCACCAACGATAAGAACGGTCAATGTTATGAGGAGGGATGTTAGTGGTGATATCTCGCCGAATATATGGCTGTAAAAGACCTTCGCACCAATGAAAATCAGGACAACGGAAAGCGCATAGCGCAGATATTCAAAACGCTCAAGAAGGGAGGCAAGCATGAAATACATGGCACGCAAGCCTAGAATAGCAAATACATTACTTGTAAGGATCACAAATGTATCTGTTGAGATTGATAGAACCGCAGGGATGCTGTCCATCGCAAACAACACATCGGCAAACTCAATGGTAATTAAGGCCATAAATAGAGGTGTCAGATGAATTTTCTTTAAAAACTTTTTCTCAAGAGGTTTCCAAATAATAAATTTATTGCCTTGTAACTCGTTGGTAACGTTAAAGTTTGCCGTTAAAACTTTCGTGATCTGGCTGTTTTCAACGTCCATTTCGTCATCCTCATCGGACATGAAAATACGAACCCCTGTATAGATAAGAAGTCCACCAAATAAGAAAAGAAGCCAACCAAACTGGGCAGTAAGAACGGTTCCGAGAGAAATCACGATTCCGCGTAAGATAAGTACACCAAGGATTCCCCAGAAAAGCACGCGGTGTTGATAGGCCAACGGAATATTATAGTAAGAAAAGATGATCGACATAACAAAAACATTGTCCAGAGAAAGGCTCTTTTCAACAAGATATGCCGTGAAATAAGGGAAGGATCGTTCTGAACCAAATTGAGACCAAATCCAAACCCCAAAAAGAATGGAACAGGCAATATAAAAGAGGGTGAGTTTAACGCTGTGCTTAAAACTAATAGCTTTGTTTTCTTTGTTGAGAACACCCAAATCAAAGATGATAAGTCCAAGAACAACCACAAGAAGCACCGACCACAATCCAATTGTAGCGCCAAAAACAGGAGTTTGTAGTAAGGAGATTAAAATATCCATGAGAGTTTTATATACGCGGTGCCTTGTTATTTCTGTGTGCATCCTCAATGATTTTATCTCTGTCGTCCAGTAAAATCACATAAATCACTATAACAACGTATGAAACTCTTGACGAAAGACTTTTGAAGTCCCATATCTTTGGTTCAAACATATATAAATAAGGGCTGTAAAATGGATCATGATGGACAAAGAGATACGTCACGAAATGGATGGCGTTCAACAACGATTCTCTCGATAAGAAAGGGGAATGACGTTGTTGTTGCAGGAGACGGACAAGTCTCGTTGGGGCATACCATTATGAAGTCGAATGCAAAGAAAGTACGTCGTCTTGGAAAAGATGGACAGATCATTACAGGTTTTGCAGGCGCAACCGCGGATGCTTTTACATTGTTTGAGCGCCTTGAAGCGAAGCTTGAAGCGCATCCAGGTCAGCTCACACGCGCTTGTGTAGAGCTTGCAAAGGATTGGCGTACAGATAAATATCTTCGCAAGCTTGAAGCTCTAATGGCTGTATGTGACAAGGACGTGTCACTTATTTTGTCTGGAACAGGAGATGTGATTGAGCCTGAAGACGGTATCATTGGAATTGGTTCCGGTGGAAATTATGCATTGTCTGCTGCCCGTGCTTTGATCGATAGAGATGATATGAGCGCAGAAGAAATAGCCCGTAAAGCAATGGGAATTGCTGGCGATATCTGCGTATACTCAAACCATAATATTACAGTAGAGAAGTTATAGTCATGGATAAGAATGTGTTTGAAGCGGTGTCCTTTCTACCGAAAGAAACAGTATCCGAACTAGATCGCTTCATTATTGGGCAATCTGATGCAAAGCGTGCCGTGTCTATCGCGCTTCGTAATCGTTGGAGAAGGATGCAACTTGATCCTGAGATGCAAGAAGAGATATATCCCAAGAACATTCTTATGGTCGGACCTACTGGTGTTGGTAAAACAGAAATTGCCCGCCGTTTGGCAAAACTTGCCAACGCACCCTTTATAAAGGTCGAAGCAACCAAGTTTACAGAGGTTGGTTATGTTGGAAAAGATGTTGAATCCATCATTCGTGACCTAACAGAAGTTAGTATTCGTATGGTGCGTGAGGAAATGCGCAAAACGGTAAAAGCAAAGGCTGAGTTAACCGCAGAGGAACGTGTTTTGGATGCTCTTGTCGGTAAAGAAGCCAGTGATGCAACTCGCCAATCTTTCCGTAAAAAACTCCGTGAAGGAGCTTTGACCGATAAGGAAATTGAAATAGAAATTGAGGATTCTTCGAGCCCATTTCCCAGCATGGATATCCCTGGAATGCCCGGTGCTTCTATCGGAATGTTAAGCATTGGTGATATGATGGGGAAGAGCATGGGCGCTCGTACTAAAAAGAAAACGATGACGGTTGAGGAATCTCATGAGATTTTAATCCAAGAAGAAGCTGATAAATTGCTAGATGAAGATAAAATCGTGGCAACAGCACTTGAGCTTGTTCAGCAGAATGGAATTGTATTCCTTGATGAGGTCGATAAAATTGCAAACAATCAAAATGCCAGAAATGGGGATGTGAGTAGAGAAGGTGTGCAACGAGACCTACTCCCATTGATTGAGGGAACCTCTGTTGCCACCAAGCATGGCACGGTAAAAACTGATCACATTCTGTTCATTGCAAGTGGTGCGTTTCACTATGCCAAGCCATCTGACTTATTGCCAGAACTTCAAGGGCGTCTTCCTATTCGTGTAGAACTTCGAGCGCTAACGGAAGAAGACTTTAAGCGCATTCTTACCGAAACCGATGCATGTCTTATAAAGCAATATAAGGCGTTGATGGAAACGGAAGGCGTGACGCTTGAATTTGATTCTGGTGCAATTGATGAGATTGCCAAGATTTCATTCAATGTGAATGAGCAGGTTGAAAATATTGGGGCACGTAGACTTCTTACTGTTATGGAGAAACTTCTTGATGACATCAGTTTTAATGCACCTGATAAGTCAGGAGAGACAGTGAAGATCACAAAGACCTATGTTCTTGAACAAGTGGCTGATTTGGCTGAAATCACAGATTTAAGCAAGTTTATTCTGTAAGGCTAGTGTTGAAAAGGGTTAAGCCTTTTCAATTTTAAAGATCACGCCATCAAGACCAGTAATTTTGATCTTTGTGCCTTTCTTAAGGTCACTCACGGCTTCTACTTTCCAGATTGAATCATCAACTTTGATTTTACCCATGCCGTTCTCTAAGGTGTTATCCAAAGTAAACGTACGACCAATATATTGGTTTCCACGTTTATTTAGATTTGGCTCATCTGTTTTAATCGGGTTTCTGCGAATATAATTTCGCCCGACAACCGCAGAAAGTACAGCTAAAACACCCCAAATAGAGAATTGAAGTTCCCATGTCAGGTTAGGGAAAGCAAACAGCATCGCACCGATGATGGCGGCAGAAATAGCAATCCATATAAAGACAACACCTGGAGCAAAAACTTCAAATATAAGGAAGGTAACAGCCGCTGCCCACCAGTGCCAAAATTCTATGATATCAAGATATTCCATTATAATTACCCTGCTTTCTTGTCATTTTTACCAAACGCTTCTTTGGCAATTTCCGCAACACCAGCGATTGCCCCAATCACGTTTCCAGCTTCTAGTGGCATGAACATAACTTTTTGATTTGGTGAAGTGGCAATTTCCCCAAGAGCTTCAATATATTTCTGAGCTACGAAATAGTTAATAGCTTGGATATCACCTTTGGCAATCGCTTCTGAAACCATTGTCGTCGCGGCGGCTTCGGCTTTGGCAGCACGCTCACGCGCTTCCGCGTCTTTGTAAGCCGCTTCACGGCGACCTTCAGCATCAAGAATAACGGCTTGTTTTTCACCTTCTGCACGAAGAATTTCAGATTGACGCTCTCCTTCGGCCGTAAGAATTGTGGCACGTTTGTCACGTTCCGCTTTCATTTGACGACCCATGGATTCAACCAAATCGCGCGGTGGTGTAATATCTTTGATCTCAATACGTGTAACTTTAATGCCCCATGGTGCGGTTGCGTCATCAACAACACCAAGTAGGCGCGCATTAATACTGTCACGCTCGGACAGAAGTTCGTCCAAGTCCATAGATCCCATAACGGTACGAATGTTTGTCATTGTAAGGTTAAGTGTTGCACGCTCAAGGTCTCGTACTTCGTATGCTGCTTTTGCGGCATCCAAAACTTGATAGAAGATAACGCCGTCAACTTGAACAAGTGCGTTGTCTTTCGTAATAACTTCCTGTGAGGGAACTTCGAGAACAGACTCCATCATGTTGATCTTGTTCCCAACGCGGTCTGCTATCGGGATAATAAAGTGAAGCCCTGGACCCAATGTCTGTGTGTATTTTCCAAAACGCTCAATCGTATATTCATATCCTTGGGTCACAGATTTTACTCCCATGAAGACAAGCACGATTGCCAAAACAACAAAAACTAAAATAAATCCACCCATGAGGTACTCCTTTTGATTAAGACCTTTACAAATCTAGCGATTTTTGTCCAAAATGCGAGAAGAAAATATAAAACAGTAAAGAGTACGTTAAATGTCATCAGGTTCTAAAAAGGTTATTATCGCCGCACTTATTGGGAATAGCTTAATTTCTGTCACGAAATTTATGGCGGCCTCTATGACAGGAAGCTCTGCCATGCTTTCAGAGGGGATACATTCCCTTGTCGATACAGGAAACCAAATTCTTCTCTTATATGGACTAAAACAAGCCGCAAAACCCGCCGATGAAAAATTCCCATTTGGACATGGAAAGGAAATTTACTTTTGGAGCTTTGTTGTTTCCATTCTTATCTTTGCTGTGGGCTCAGGCATTTCTATATACGAAGGTATCCACCATATTTTACACCCTGCAGAACTAAAAGACCCAACAATTAACTATATAGTTCTAGGGCTTGCACTTCTGTTTGAGGGGGCAGCCTTATTCTTTGCCGTGAGTGAGTTTAAAAAGGTGAAGGGTGATCTTGGCTACTTCCAAGCTGTAAAGCGCGGAAAAGATCCTGCGCTGTTTGTGGTCTTATTTGAAGACAGCGCGGCAATGATTGGTCTGCTTGTTGCCCTTGTTGGTATTGCCTTAGCACAATATACGGGTAATGCCGTATTTGATGGGATGGCATCGGTTGTAATTGGTCTGATACTTGGGGCAACCGCAATTTGGTTGGCGGTTGAAACCAAAGGGCTTTTAATCGGGGAGAGTGCAGACCCAGATACAATTGCAGGTATTAAGAAGATTGTGTCCAGTCGAGTGTCTGTTGAATATGTGAACGAAGTTCTAACTTTGCACATGGGACCAAACTATATCTTGGTAACGTTGAGTATTGAGTTCAACGACAACATAAAAGTTGAGAAGCTGGAAAATCTTATCCATATTCTGACGGAAGAGATTAAAGGTGAGTACCCAGATGTAAAGCGTGTCTTTATCGAAGCAGAAAACAGAGAAACAGTTTAACCACTACCCTTGCGCGAACTTCCAGCCGAGTTGTCCATTATCAGAAACCTCAAGAGGAGGCTCGTCTAGTGGAGGTGTTGGAGAAGATGTTACAAATTGTGAGTTTGCATGAAGTGACCAACCCATTGTAGATGGACGATTATTTCGAAGCGCGCTTTTCTCTTGTCCTATATTAAAATGAGGGGAGGCAGTTAGGATACAGTCTCTATCATGTAAAAGCTTATAACGCGTTTCTTTTTCGTCCAAGCTTTTGGGCTTAATTACATGAGAGAGCGTTCTGTCGCCCCAGTTTGTAGATATGGTTTGGTTTGCACCATGTAGGTTTCTTCCTGAACGTCTAAGGTCTGATACGGAAATTAGGCAAGGCGCACCAAACACCCATTCATTACCGCGCCCAACACGGGAGAGAACCGCGCCTCTATCTTGTCTAAGCATAGCTTTATAGCGTTCTTCAAGTTTTTCTGGGCGACCTCTAAAGTCAAACTCGTGATATGGAATGAAATAGCCCCCACTGTTAAACCCACAACGATTTAATGCGTCATCCCCATGCTTTTCTTTTATATGGTCAAGAATACGAACGAGGTCACCAACATGTTTGATGGAAACTGTTTTATGATCTTTGTTGGCTTGTAACCAATCACCTTTACAATCTAAAACACCTGATACAAGGTTTCCGCGAGCACTTTCATTGAAGCGTTTGGTTGCATTTTTAGGGATGGAATTTAAACTAAACAGAACATATCCACCACTTTCAAGGCTTGTCACGGCTTGGTGGCAGGCAGATTCATAAATTAAAACATCGCATGATGGGTGGTGTTTTTCACCGGGATCAGTTGCAAAATGCGCGGATCGTGCCGTTTGGCTTCCGTCTACGCGCGCACTCTCAGATACAAAATGAACCGTTGCCGTACAGTTTGGATCAGGGCAACATAGATTGCTCTTATGAATATCTTCGTTATAATCCTCAGGACGGATTTCACTATTTCTATTCTTATCTAAGGCTTTAAACATGGCAGTACCCTATAATAGTTTACATAAAAAATCAATAATATTATTTCTTGTATTTGTTTTGTGTAATATAGTTACTTCTTACAGAGTTTACGCGCAAGTAAAAAAGCCATCCTTTGTGTTGCCAATAGATTGCAAGATAAACGAAAATTGCTGGGTCATGAATTATGTAGATGTCGACCCTGATACGGGTGTTGCACGAGATTTTACATGTGGAAAACGTTCATATGAGGGGCATAAGGGAACGGATATAGCCATTCGCAGTATGTATGAGTTAGAGCAAGGTGTTGCTGTGCGGGCTTCCGCACGTGGAACTGTCCTCCGTCTTCGTGATGGAGAAGAAGATGTTTTTAAAAACGCAGAAGAAATGCAAGCTACACGTGATGCTGGTAAAGAATGTGGAAATGGAATTATTATTGATCATGGCGAAGGTTGGCTTACGCAATACTGTCATTTAAAGCAGGGATCTATAAAGGTAAAGCAGGGGGATAAGGTTGGCTCTGGGGAAAAAATGGCACAGGTTGGCATGTCAGGAATTACGGCACATCCCCATGTCCATTTATCCGTGCTTCACGAGGGAAAACATGTTGATCCCTATACAGGGCTAAACAAAGATGAAGGTTGTACCGTTGAGGAAACTCACTCACTGTGGCGCTCATCCAAAATGATATATGAACCATTTACGCTCTATGATGCTGGCTTTGTTGATTCTAAGCCTGATTTTAAAGCCATTACAAAAGGCGTTCGAGGAAAGCCTTTGAGCCTCAAGAGCCCCGCGTTAGTTTTTTGGAGTGCCTATTTTGGCGCAAAGCCAGGTGACAAAATTAAGATTAAGATTATCGATCCCAAAGGAAATATTTTAGAGGAGCGGAAGATAATCCAAGAAGCCATAAAAGCGCGCCAGTATTACTTCATAGGAAAGAAACGTCCCGCCGAAGGATGGAAAAGAGGAACATACAAAGCCACTATAAGTGTTTCCCGTCTAGTTAATGGAAAACAGCAGACTCAAACTATGCAGAAGGCTGCTGATTTGTATTAAGCTTAGCTATGGATATCCGTTAAGAGAACATAGTAAAAATAGTATGTTCCTGGAGCTCCTCTATATCCTTGCGTTGTTTCGACACAGCCAAATAGCTTCCCGTCATTTTCACCATTCGTTCCATTGAACATATGCCCCCCCGCTAAAAAATTTGTACGTGACCCTTGAAATGGAATGCTTTCCCAATCTCCAGAATCAAGGGGAGGATTTCCTCCTGTGTTTGTTACACCTTCAAGGTCGTTAAGTTTCTTGCATAAATCTAATGGAACATCATTCAAGATCAACATAAGCTCTGAGCAGGGAGTGGCGTTAGTACAACCCGAGTCCTTGCCAAATCCGAGAGCGCCCGAACTTCCTGTAAGAATCCATTTTGCAGTGTTTTCTGGTGTGCGCGGCCATGATGAACCACCACCGTTGGAGTGAAAGAGTTGCTGAGATGTTGGAAACGGCGAGGGATTTGCGTATCCCCCTTCAACGGAATTGGTAAAGCTTATCTCATGAATATCTAAATGATGGATAATCATAAAGCGATCTATATCAGCCTTCAAAGAGGAGGCAATTTGAATGACTTGAGAGGCATCAAGTCTGCTGGTCTCGTTAGAAGCATTTCCTCCACCTCTTGTACTCCGCGTGACGGCGTAAGAAAGTGCAGCAAAGAGCGCGACGGCAATCAATATTAAAAAAAGGACGTTTCCTTTTTGTGCTCTCATAAAATATATCCTCAATCTGCTGTGGAAATTAATATATCAGAGTCTTTACGACCTGTCGCGACATATGTAGATATAGAGTGCGCCAGTGCCACCATCCTTGGGCTGTGCATCAACGACCTTAAGCACAATGTCAGAAAGCGGTTCCATATGTAGCCATTCAGGGACACGCTGCTTTAAAATGCCAATACCAACTCCAGAGCCATATTCATTATCTTCGGTGTTTCGTCGTCCTTTTCCCGTAACCACAAGAACACAACGTTTCTTATGCTTGTGTGCGCTAAGTATAAATTGGATCAGGGCAGGGTGCGCTTGATCTTGCGTCATGCCATGTAAGTCGAGCCGTCCTTCAATGCTCATCTTTCCTCTTGTGAGCTTTTGCTCCGTCCTGCGATCAAGGTCTTTTCCCTGTTTCTTGACGGGCTTAATGGACGCGGGGCTTAATGGGGGGACATAATTTGCACGAAGATTTTTCGGCGTAGCGTTGGCTTTGGGGAGTGATTTCGTTCTGTGAGCAGATTTAACGGTGCGTCCTTTTTGCATAGGAGTCACGTCTTCCGTCATTTTATCCCATAAATCATTATCATCATCTGACATCATAAATTGCATTATCCCTGAATAGACTGCTATTGTATCTTTTCGACTAGTGTCCATTCATATAAACTAAAAAGAAACTGTAAATTAAAAGCGATTATGCGTCTATATACTCTATTTTTTATTTCTATGTCATGTGTGCTCTTGATGTCTTCACCTCATCAGGCGCAAGCTCAATTGCTTGAAAAAGCAACGGGGCCTAAAGAGGTGTCACTTCTTTTTCATCGGATGGCGGACAAGCCCATCAACTATGAAAAATGGGCGGTAAACACGCAAGAATATGCCACCGCAGTGGATGGAAGAAAAGAGGCTGTTCTTGAAGAAGAGTCCCTCAACATTCAGTTAGAATATTCAAGCATTGAAAAAGGCAAGACAGATATTATTGTCAGAACACAAATTGCAACGAAGATAGGTGATAGCCCTCGTGTTGGCTTGACGTTAGATTTTTCAGCAGATGGACCATTATTCTTCCCTTATCAATATATGGATGAACGATTTGCCGTTATCGCGCAAAATATAGATCTGTTGAAATTTATTCCTCTTGGAAAATTAGAGGCAACCTATATCAAAAACAAGATATCGCCACAGGGTAAGACATATATGGTGTTGAAAATCCGTCCGCATAAAGTTGATGCACGAGAGCAAACACGTATTTATGAACAAAGCTTTTGGTTGATGCTTGGAAGAATTGCTTCAATTCATCTCTATAACCAAGAACTTGAAACTCTATGGTCATGGACGGCTGAGTGGTACATCACAGAGCAAGACGAATAGTTTATTAATCTATCTTAAAAGTTCCGCGTAAACATCAAGCGTTCTATTGGCCATAAGTTCTTTGGTAAAATTCTCATGGACATGTTGCATTGAACGTCCAGCCAGAACAACCCGTTGTTCTGGGGTAAGCGCCAACGCTTCTTGTATGGCCTGAGCCAATCTTTGTGGGTTGCTCGGTGGAACAAGCCAACCTGTTTCACCATGAAGAACAGTTTCCATCGCGCCACCATGGTTTGTGGCAACGATAGGTCGCCCCATAGCTTGTGCTTCAACAGGAATGCGACCAAACCCTTCAGGGGACGTTGACGCGCTAACAACAACCGTGGAAAGCATATATGCTGCAGGCATATCATTGCAGTTATCAACCATACGAATATCGCTCTCCAGCCCTTTTTCTTTAATAAGGTCTTCAAGTTCTCTTCTGTATTCAGTATGTCCTTTATCTGGTCCAATAATTAAACCAAAAGCATCTTTTCTTTTAATAAGGGCAATCGCTTTAATGAGGTCACTATGCCCTTTCCATCGCGCTAAACGCCCTGGAAGCATGATGATGTTCTTGCCGTCAGGAATGCGCCATTCTTTTGTAAGTTTTACGAGGCGCTCTGATGTCACAAGTGACGGGTGGAATTTATCCATAGGTATCCCACGAGGGATAAGGCGCATCGTAGTTTCATCAAGGCCGTAATGCTCATGCATATATTGTGCAACATGGTGTGAGATTGCAATAACGCGCTCACCCTTTGTCATTGCAGAATTATAGAATTTCTTCGCACTGTTGTGAAAGTTGTACGGGTTGTGACATGTCGTCATATAATGTGCGTTTGTGCCTTCACAGGCCTTTAGTGCGCTCCACGCAGGGGCGCGACTACGCACATGAACAATGTCAACTTTATGTTCTTTTATAATGCGACGAAGGCTGTAGACGTTCTTCCACATGATCAGTGGGTTCTTTGAATGAACCGGCAAATCAATGTGTGTAGCTCTTGTTCTTGCAAGGTCATGTAATCGAGAACCACCATTAGACACCACGATGGCGTGTGCGCCTGCTTGAACGAGCGCATCGGCAATATCTATACATCCTTGCTCCGCACCACCTGTGCTAAGCTCTGGAATGATTTGCAAGACAACGGGAGTTGTACGGTTTTGCATGATAATAAATAGATCCTTGATGTTTGTAAGATTACCATTTACCACACTTTAGATAAGGAGTGGAACCATGACAATTCAGATGCACACAGTCTATCACAATAAAACAGAAACAAAACTCGCTTATGTGAAAAAAGATGGAGATATATCAAAGCCCATTATTCTGTTCTGTGGTGGATTTCGTTCAGATATGGATGGCACTAAAGCACTGTTTTTGCAGGATTATACTGAGAAAAGAGGCTGTGGTTACATTCGCTTTGATTACATGGGGCACGGAAAGTCTGGTGGAGATTTTGAAGAGGGCACAATTAGCTCTTGGGCAAAAGACACGCAAAGCATTATTGATGCGCTTACTGATGGTCGTGATTTGATTCTTGTTGGCTCATCCATGGGGGGCTGGATATCTTTGCTCTGTGCTCCGCATCTTAAGGGGCGCATGAAAGGCTTGGTTGGTATAGCTGCCGCGCCTGATTTTACCAAAGATATGGTTAATGATCACTTTACTTCTGAGATGCTTGCCGAACTTAATGATAAGAAGTTTATAGCCCTTCCCAATGACTATAGTGACGAGCCTTATATAATTACAAAAGCACTTATTGATGATGGGGCAGAGCAAAGCATTCTACATGCAGTAATCAACATTGATTGCCCCGTTGTGCTTCTGCAAAGTAAATTGGATGCATCCGTTCCATGGAAAAAAGCCCTTAAAATTAAAGAGCTTCTCACCTCAGATAATGTAGAGGTTATTTTATTGGAAGATGGCGATCATAGCCTATCGCGTCCTCAAGATTTAGAGCAACTAGCACAGGCTATATCAAGCTTTGGAAACTAGCTTATTTTCTTTTGTATTTAAGGCTGCTACCTGAATCACGTTTCAGAAAGCGTTTTGATTTTGGTGTTGACGATTTTCCCAAAGTAGGCATTTTAAAATCGCCCATTTTATCGGATAGTTTAAAGAACAGTCCGAGAGCAAAGAAGACACCAAGGAATCCCAATAATACGTTGATTGATTCAAGGCGGAACAACCACCCAATGTGACCAGAATATTCTGCAACACCGTTTTCCTCAAGCGTGTCCATGATAAACTCTTCTGCTGAAGGGATGTAATGTGTCACAACCCAACCAAACTCGCTCAATGCAAATGGGAGTGTTTTCTCGTCCATCCATGCGTCATTCCACATGTCTCCGTCATACGCAACCCAAGCATCGTGCCCCAGTACAGCCAAGATTAAAATTAGTGCAAAAACAATGAACGCTTTCATGATTGATCCTTTTTAGATGTTCGTTGAAGACATCATATCAGCTTTTTCCAATGAAAAAAGCTTCTATATAAAACTTGTCTTGAGTTTTCTAACTAAATCGTTAGTTATAGGGGCGTTAAATGCTAAAGGTGACGTGGCCGAGTG
>JAESUK010000122.1 GCA_016763095.1 Alphaproteobacteria bacterium | reverse complement strand
TACTGGTCTAATCATGTAAATCATGTATAATTCATGGGCGTGTTCACGTACCCGATTCGTGTCTGACTCGTATCTGTTTATTAAACCAAATATATTATGGAGCTAAAAAATGAAAAATATTAAATTAAATGGCAAGAACGAGAGTGGTTTTACACTTGTCGAACTTGCGATTGTTATGATTATTATCGGTCTGTTGATCGGTGGTATCTTGAAAGGACAGCAATTGATTGCAAATGCTGAGATTTCAGCGACTGTATCTGAAGTTAAAGGTGTGGATTCTGCCATATCAACATTTAGAGAAGCTTATGCCGCGTTGCCTGGTGACATGTCTAATGTTGCTGCTCGTGTGCCTAATTGTTCAAATGCGTGTGCTCGGGACGGTAATGCAAACGGAAGTATTGGAGATGGTCCAGGGGCTGCACATGCTACTCTGGCGAATGAGAATGGTGCTGCTTGGGCTCAATTGGCTGCTGCTGATATGCTTAGTAATATCATTTCAACGAATGCGACAACAGTTGTTACTGGTCTTACAAATTCTATACCTGACGCAAGTTCTGGTGGGCAAATACAACTAGGCTTTACTCAAACTGGAGCGTTGACATCATCTGTGATTGTAAACACAACAGGTGGACATTTCTTACTTATTGACAATAGTGGTCCTGCTCTTGCGGCTCCTGGAACAGCAAGTTTGTCTCAATCTGAGGCTGCACGTCTTGACCGTAAACTTGACGATGGTGCGCCAAATACTGGTTCAGTTCGTGCGATGGGTGCTGGTGCTGCTGCTACTGCTGCTAACTGTGCATCTACTGCAACTGTTACTGGCGCATATAACGAAGCGTTTGGTTCCGTCGTATGTGGTCTTTACATTCGTATACAAAGCTAATCTAGCCTAAGTCATATAAAATTATTAAAGCCCCTGTTTATCAGGGGCTTTTTTTAGGTCTGCTTTATGTCTTGATTTTGCTCGTCTTTAGAGAGTCATACCACGTTGTTTTACACGGAAGTCAAAATAATCATGGACTAATGATTCTCTGAATCCGCCATGATATTTGTCGTTTGGGTTGTTTGCGAGCATTCTGTCATATTGCTCTTGTGGTGTTCTGCTGTTTCCTGAGCCATGGGTTATTTTTTTTGTATCCATGTCCCCGTCGAATGAGTCTACAATGCATGCGACTTCCATCATTATGCCCATCTCTTTGTTTTCTTTGAATGGAGTGTGGTGGTACACCATATGGATGGGAATAACCGTTTGTAGGTGAGGGTGGCATAAAAGCTCTTGAGGTGCGTCTTTTAAGACGTCTGCAAGCACTTCTAGTCCTCTTTGTGTATGTTGACGCTTCTCTATGCGTTGTTCTTGTGTAGGGCTGTTAGGTAGCTTCCAGATGTTTATATCAAACGCCTCGTGGGTTTTACCAAGATCGCTAATTTTTATGGCATCGTAGAAGTTATTTACAACGTTGTCTTTGTGTCCAAGGTAGCTAAGGAAATCCCTGCTATCTTCTGATATGCGTGTAAGGTGAGGCGCGAGGGTGTCTTGTCCATAGTGGTTAATATCATCCCCGTAGTGTTCAATGCGTTCCCATATCTTTTGGGCGTATTGTGGCCATATTTTTGTGAGAACAGAGTCTGTCTTTATATCATAAGAGGCTATAATATCGTCTATATTATGGTAAATCATTTTTGTAATATATCCTAATAAAAAAGCCTCGTCAAATATGCGAGGCTTTTGTTGTTCTTTAGCAGTCTATAAAGCTTATTTTTTAGCTTTTCTAGGTGCTCTTTTTTCAATGCTATGTCCAGTTGTTCTCTCTGTAATACGCGCAGATTTACCTTGGCGTTCACGAAGGTAGTAAAGTTTTGCACGACGAACTGATCCACGACGGATAAGTTCGATGCTTTCGATACGAGGTGAGAGAATCGCAAACGTTCTTTCAACACCTTCACCAAAGCTAATTTTACGAACTGTGAAGTTTGCTTGCATGCCTGATCCTTTACGCGCAATACAAACACCTTCGAAAGCTTGAACACGTTCACGTGTACCTTCACGAATTTTAACGTTAACTTTAACTGTATCACCTGGGTCGAATGCAGGGATCTTAGCCGTTTTTAGAAGTTCAGCTTCTTGCTTAGCTTCAAATTTGTCTACAATATTCATTTCTATTTCCTTTTGTCTTTATTTATCAGAACCCGAATTCAAGGCCGTAACCTCGGCGGTTCATTTATCTTTTTTAAAAAAACCTAAAGATTTTCCTTGAGCTTTATATATCCAAAATGACTGGTAGCGCAAGGTTTTTTTACTTTTTTTGAGCTAATGTTGCGATAAGATCTGGGCGACGTTCTTTTGTGAGGGCAATAGATTGCTCTTCTCTCCATATGGCAATGTTTTTATGGTGTCCTGATTTAAGGATATCAGGGACTTTATGGGTGATATTGTTCGCATCGGTCCATGGGTCTGGCTTTGTATAGTGAGGGTACTCTAATAAACCGTTGGAGAAGCTTTCTTCATCTGGTGTGGTACTGTTTCCCATTACGTTTGGAAGGAGGCGTATACAAGCATCCATAAGGATCAACGCAGCAGGCTCTCCGCCAGAAAGAACATAGTCGCCAATGCTTACTTCTTCAAAATCATGTGCGTCAAGGACGCGCTGATCTACACCTTCATAACGACCACATAGTAATGTTAGGTTTTCAGTGGTGGCGAGCTGTTTTACTTTTTCTTGTGTAAGGGGCTTTCCGCGCGGGCTCATATAGAGTTTTTTGCCTGCTGTTGCAATGGATAGTAATGCTTTTTCTACTGTGTCAGGACGCATCACCATGCCGGCACCACCACCAAAAGGTGTGTCATCTACGGTACTATGCTTATCATTGGCAAAGTCTCTTATATTTATAGCATTGTATGACCATAGCTTTTTTTCAAGCGCTCTTCCACTTATGGATTGCCCTAACGACCCCGGAAACATGTCGGGAAAGAGGGTTAAAATGTTTACATGCCAAGTCATAGCGGGAGTATTGCCCTAAAATATAAAAGACTCAATGTCTTTTGTTTGAATTGTTTTTTTGTCGCCGTCTATGGTCGGGCAGCTATCATCATTAAAAGGAAAAAAGAATGTCGCGCCTTTAAAGGGCTTGATTTCAAGAAGATCGCCTGCACCATAATTTTGTATGGAGAGCACTTCGCCAAAAATAGTCTGGTTGTTATCAAGGATATTCATTCCAATAAGATCCTTGTGATAGAATTTTCCTTCTTCTACTTCTGGTAGGTCAGATTCTTCGATAAACAGTTCTTGTCCGCGGAGTTCTTCTGCGCGGTTTCTATCTG
>JAESUK010000121.1 GCA_016763095.1 Alphaproteobacteria bacterium | reverse complement strand
CATTGGCTCTAAGAGTGGCAACCCCCTACCGTCTTCTCCTGTGATTGTTTCATAGGCAATCGCAACACATTTTGATTCGATTAAGGCTTCCGCTTGTTTTGGGTCTGGTGCCAAATGCAGATAGGTAAACAGCACTTGCCCTTCTCTTAACATTTTACACTCTGGAAGCTGGGGTTCTTTCACTTTTATGATCATGTCCGCGATATCAAAAACTTGCTTGGCCGCCTCTAGAATTTTAGCGCCCGCGTCCGCGTAAGAATCATCGCTATAACCAATGGCTGATCCTGCGCCCGTCTCCACATAGACTTCGTGCCCTTGTGCCGTGAAAGCCTTTACGGAAGAAGGCACTAAACCGACACGGTATTCTTGAATTTTAATCTCTTTTGGTACGCCAATAATCATAAAAAAACCTCGCATTGTTATGTGCGAGGTTTATAGCATTTTACTGCGTAGAATTCTATTGATTAGACGTTAAATCTCTGGAGCTATAGTTGGTGCTATTTTTAAATCAGCTGCTGCTGCGTTCATATCTATATTGTTTGTGGCACAGTAGTGATCCGCTGAGCAACTCATAGGCATCGCTTCAAACTTTGCGACTTGTACGCCGCCGCCTTGTAGTGGTTTAAAAACTCGTCCCATTTTTCTCTCTCCTTTTGTTCTTAATAAATATTAGCTCCGAAGGCTTAATATTTAGTTAATGCTATTTAATTAGCACACGGCGACTTCCTTAAATGATTGGAGAAACTCAACCTCAATTTTGAAGCAACCTGCTTCATTTTTTTGGTTTTTTATTACGAATTTCCGAGCCATCTCGTGTACCTTTTTGTTTGTATAGGTTCACAATAGACGACGAATCTTAAAGAAGAGTTAATACGCGTTAAGATTTAGGACGAGAATATGGGCGCGCAACACGTACCCACCATGTTGGCTTTTGATTTAAAATGATTTTCTGCGCCATTTCAGCTTTTTCGAAATCATCAAATATAGCAAAGCAACTGCTTCCACTACCGTTCATCTGAACATCCTGCACACCGTACTGAGCTTTCATAATAGAAAGACACTGTTTTATTTCAGGATAAATGCTTGATGCCGTTTCCGTTAAGTCATTCCCAACATGATTTGTGGCAGGCTTAAACTTTGAAAACATTTTTGAGGTTGAGCAAAATATATTTGGCCAGATGATAAGCATTGGATGTGTTCTCTCTTCAGACGAATCTACCACGGCCTCTCCTCGCCCCGAAACTAGCGTTAAGCGTTGCCTTAGACACACGGGCAATTCACTTCCAAGTTCTAGCCCCATCGTACAAAGATCTTCTTCTGAAAGTTCTGTACCAAACCATTGATTTAACCCTATGAGAATCGTTGCAGCATCGCTTGATCCTCCGCCCATACCCGCACCAGAAGGAATGTTCTTCTCTACATTAATAGCTACAGATAGCGGCTTTTCTGTTTTTTGAGAAAATAAGCGCGCCGCCTGTACCCCAAGGTCTTGCTCTACATCTTTCGGAACATGATGTGCAAACGTACCCGATGTTGTGTAAGAGAATTCATTCCCTTGTTTTATTTCAATATTATCTCCAACATCCAAGAACCCCATCAAACTTCCTAAATTTCGATAGCCGTCAGGGCGTCTATCAAGCACGTGTAGGTAATAGTTTACTTTTGCAGGGGCAAAGAGGTTGATTTTATTAGTCACGGTTACAACTTTCTTTTTAGACTAGACCACACTTGGTTCTATGAACTTGTGTGCAATATTTGCACTCAAAGGCTTTTTTTCAAATGTAGTGGCTATAGCTTCAGCAAACACTTGATCGAGAGGCGTTGTAATTTTTAATAACATTTCGTCGCCAACAACCATTGCTACAGAAATGCCCTTTTGCTCCATGGCTTGGGCATCATCAGTAAATGAGGGTAGTTCTGCATAAGCCTGCATCAATGTTTTATAACAGAATCCTTGAGGTGTCTGAATTCTATTTAATACAGATCGGTCAACAGTTTCAGCAACATACCCGTCCCCTGTCTTAATTGTATCAAACACAGGTAACACAGGTATAACAGCTTTTTCTTTTTGTAATGCTTCAATCGTGCGATCAATAACCTCATGGGATAAGAATGGACGCGCCGCATCATGTATAAGAACTTTCTCAGTGCTATACGATTTTAATGCTTCTAAGCCTGCTTTTACGGAGTCGCTACGGTCTTCGCCCCCAAACACTGGAGGAAGTAATTTCTTATATTTATTTATAATTGGTTGATAAAAATCTTTATGTGAATTTGAAACGACAACCACGACCTCGTCAATATCATTATGAGATAAAAATGCCTGTATGGAATAATCCAAGACAGCTTGGCTCCCAATAGTTAAATATTGTTTTGGTATATCACCACCAAAACGAGACCCACTTCCTGCTGCTACAATTATAGCTGATATTGCCATGTTAAATCCTTTATTTAGTTACACAGACAACAGCCTGTGATGCTATACCTTCACCACGCCCTGTAAAACCGAGCGTTTCAGTTGTTGTCGCCTTTATATTTACATCGGACACATCAATCTTTAGAAGTCTCGCTATCTTTGTTTGCATTGCATCTCTGTGTACACCAATTTTTGGCGCTTCGCAGATCACTGTTATATCTGCATTTTGAAGCGTATAGCCTGCGTCTTCCATCCATTTCACGGATTCTGTGACAAACAAGGACGAGTCTGCATTTTTCCATCTATCATCTTTTGGTGAGAAGTGTTGCCCAATATCCCCCTTACCAATTGCGCCAAGAATAGCATCAACAAGCGCGTGAAGCACAACGTCAGCATCTGAATGCCCTTTTAATGATTTATCGTGGTCAATTTTTATACCGCCAAGAATAACGCCATCGCCATCAATCAACTGATGAACATCGAAGCCTTGACCTACTTTAATTTTACTGAACATATTCAAAACACCATTTTTTGTATGAAACATTGGTATAATCCAAATTTCATGCGCTTCATAGGATAAAGGATATAAGGGGAATTTTTAAAGGATTATATTGTGTCCTAAAATAGAAATCAAATGGTGGGCGATGAGAGTCTCGAACTCCCGACCCCCTCGGTGTAAACGAGGTGCTCTCCCAACTGAGCTAATCGCCCTCAATTTGGTAGACAATGAAATACAAGTCCTGCGCATAAAAATCAAGCGCTTATTTAAATAAAAGCAAAAAAAGTGGCCACAACATCGTTATGGCCACTTTTGAATTCTAAAAAATAACTTAAACAATTACTTGTTTACTGATTCCTTCAATTCTTTACCTGCTTTAAACGTAGGACGTTTTGAAGCTGGAATTTGAATTGCTTCACCAGTACGTGGGTTACGGCCTGTTGTAGCTGCACGGCTAGATACTGAGAAAGTACCAAAGCCTACAAGACGAACATCTTCACCGCTTGAAAGAGCAGTTTTGATTGATGTGATTGTTGCTTCAATAGCTTCTTGAGCTTTTGTTTTTGGAAGGTCAGCGCCTTTAGCTACTGCATCGATAAGTTCTGATTTATTCATGGGAAACCCCTTTTTTAAGTTTTGTTAAACCACCCAGCCCTATAACAAATAGAGAGAGGGTAAACACCCGAACCGTTTGTTTGTAACGGTTAGAAGTAATTTACAGCTAACAGTTTTACGCCGATTCTAACCATTGATCAATGGTGAATAACGCTTTTTTCCTTATTTTCCGCGGTTTTCGGGGATATTTTTCCTATTTTATTGACAGAATCAGGACTCAGAGGCTTTGGCACGTCAATTAATGCATGTGTTAGCACTTCTTCAATTGTTGAAACAGGAACAATCTCGAGTGCCTTTTTGACCTTTTCAGGAACTTCAGCCAAGTCTTTCTCATTCTCAGCAGGGATGAGAACCTTTTTAATCCCGCCACGAATCGCACCCAAAAGCTTCTCTTTTAATCCGCCAATTGCCGTTACATTT
>JAESUK010000120.1 GCA_016763095.1 Alphaproteobacteria bacterium | reverse complement strand
GTTTTGTGGCTTTCCATCTAAAAACCAATTGGCCGCATGAGGGTGAATAAGGCTGACGGCGGTGTCATATAAGCTGACTTCAATGGACTGCCCTAAGCCGGACGTTTTACGTTCATGCAAGGCTAATAAAATAGCGATAACAGCATTCATACCGGTCGTTAAATCAACAATGGGTACACCTATTCTAATAGGGGGTCTGTCGGGGTCACCATTAATGCTCATTAAGCCTGATGTTGCTTGAGCAACGGCATCATAACCGGGAAAACCAGCATACGGGCCGGTGCTGCCAAAACCGGTGACACAGCAGTGAATCAGTTTTGGAAACTTCTTTTGTAATACATCTTTAAATCCAATACCCCATTTCTCGAGCGTACCAATTTTAAAGTTTTCAACCAAAATGTCGGCGTCTTCTAATAATCGAAATAAAATCTCATGAGCTTCTGGTTTACGCATATCCAGCGCGATACATTTTTTATTACGATTAACACCGTCAAAATAGGCACTACCACGTTCGTGATATGGAGGGCCCCAACCACGGGTTTCATCACCAGCAGGTGGTTCTATTTTAATAATTTCAGCACCATGATCACCCAAAATTTGGGTTGATAAGGGGCCGCCTAACACGCGTGATAAATCGACGACTTTTATTCCGTCTAACGATGATTTACTCATTTATAAAACAGCCTCCGTACCTAAAATGCTGGTAACTTGGCTAGATAATACACCACCGTTACCGTTCACTAAAGCGACTTCTGAGCCAGCAATTTGTCTATCACCACATTCACCACGTAATTGTTGTATCGCTTCAATTAGAATAAAAATGCCGTACATGCCTGGGTGCACACAAGATAAACCGCCGCCATTGGTGTTAACAGGTAGGCTACCGCCTGGTGCGATATTACCATCTGCAACGAATGCGCCGCCTTCACCTTTGGTACAAAAGCCAAGGTCTTCGAGAAATAAAATGGTATTGATGGTGAAAGCATCGTACAGCTCGACTACATCTACATCGTCTTTTGTTAAACCAGCCATTGCGAATGCACGTTTTCCTGAATCAACGGCTGCCGTGGTGGTTAAATCAGGCATTTGGGTAATTTGGCGATGCCATTGCGCGGTACCGGTGCCTAATAAATACACCGGTTTTTTAGGGAAGTCTTTAGCACGTTCACTGGATACCATAATCACAGCACCACCACCATCGGTCACTAAGCAGCAATCAAGCAATGAAATGGGGTCACTAATCATCCTTGAATTTAAAACATCCTCACGGCTTAAATCACCGCGTGCGAAAGCATTAGGGTTTAGCTTTGCCCATTGGCGTGCGGCGACGGCTACATCGGCTAACTGTTCGCGGGTTGTGCCGTACTCATACATATGACGTGCAGCAGCGAGAGCATAAGAACTTATTGGGTAGCGGGGTTTGTAGGGTGCTTCATAAATTTGTTGTTCAGACATAGTCGCCAATTTACCGCCAGCGGTTCGTTGGTTACTGCCGTAGCAAATTAAAGCGACATCGCATAAGCCGGTTTTTAATGCCATCGCGGCATTCAGTGTATGGGCAACAAACGATGAACCGCCCACCATCGTGGTATCGGTATAGCGTGGTTTTATACCTAAGTATTCTGCGGTACTAAGGCCTGGCATGAAGTGATAAGACGAGCCGGTAAAGATGCCGTCAATATCGGACAGTTTTAAGCCGGCGTCATCCAAGGCATTATGCGTTGCTTCGGCAAGAATATCTAACGGCATTCTGCCATGTGCTTCACCACAACCTGCTAAACCAACACCGACAATGGCGCTTGAACCTCTTAAGATATGAGCCATCGTTTAAACCTCCTGTAATGGGGTGAAAATAACGTGACAGTCGCCATCGTTATTAATGATACGGGCGATGAGTTTGTCGCCAATTTCTACGTCTTCAGCAGCAATGCCATCAACGCGGCTCATCATCCGCGGGCCTTCATCTAAGGTTACTAAGCAAACGTTGTAGTTGCCGCCGCGCTCCGGTTTGCGTCGAATGGTTGTCGTTGAATAGACTTCGCCTTTTCCAGATAAAATTTTCCACTCTAGATTAAAGCTGCCACAGTGAGGGCAAACTATACGAGGGTAAAAGTGCAATTTGCTGCATTCAATGCATTTAGGTAAAGCGAGCGTGTCCTTTTGTAGATATTGTTGATAAGTTAAGTCAGGCCCAGCGTTCTTGTGCTGCGTGCTAGTTTCAGTCATTTGATGTTCCCTAACGGTGTTTTTATACGTTAATGTTATTTCTTGAATAAAATTCTAACACTTGTTATGTTGGTCTGCTAGACCTAACGTGAAAGTTAAACAATGTATTTAGAATCTCCTCTTCTTTTTTCATCTTGGCAGGTCCGAGATATAGAGATAGCCAATAGAATAATGATTTCGCCTATGTGCACTTACCAAGCGGGGGTGGATGGCATTGCCGCTGATGAGCACTTTGCACATTATGCTCAATTCGCACTCGGTGGAGCAGGTTTGATTATGCTGGAGGCGACGGCGGTTGAAGCAAGAGGGCGAATAAGTGCAGGTGATTTGGGTTTGTGGTCGGATGAGCAGATTGAACCTTTAAGTCGAATAGTTAACTTTGCCCACGAACAGGGTTCAAAAATGGGTGTGCAGATTGCTCATGCGGGTTTAAAAGCGTCGACCAGACCGCCATGGGAAGGTAACGGTTACCTCGATGAAAGCGATGCAATTAAAGGTAGAGAGCCTTGGGGTGTTGTAGGCCCGGGGGAATCCCTTCCAAAAACTGATATACCATCAGCCAGCGGCCTGAGTAAGGCAGACATAGCCGGCATTGTGAATGCTTGGGGGCAGGCTGCTGAGCGCGCGAACAAAGCGGGTTTTGATGTGTTGAAAATACATGGCGCACATGGGTCTTAATAAGTGAATTTCTCTCGCCTTTAGCGAACACCAGAGATGATGAATACGGTGGTGACGGCGGTAGGATGAAACTTGCGCTGGAAGTGACAGCAGCTGTTCGAGCTCATTGGCCGAAATCTAAACCCTTGTTTTTTAGAATGTCTGTTGTCGATGGTATTGATGTTGGTTGGTCAATAGATGAGTCAGTTGTACTTGCAAAAGAGCTTGCTAAATTAGGTGTTGATTTAATTGATTGTTCAAGTGGTGGGTATAACATTGAAAAAAAACATATATTACAAAGAACCTTGGGGTTTCAAGTCTACCTTGCGGAGGCCATTAAACAACGTGCAGGAGTTCCTGTCGTAACGGTTGGAATGATTACAAAAGCACAGCAAGCAGAAGCTATTTTACAAGGGTCGCAAGCAGACTTAATTGCTATAGGGCGGACTGCCTTGCATGACCCATACTGGCCACGGCACGCAGCCGAATTTTTTAATTACGCTGAGAAGTTTGAGCAATGGCCGGAACAATATGGATGGTGGCTGGATCGATGGTCCAAATCGTTAAAACGGCTACCGGTTGAGAGAAGTAAAAAATGATACTATAAAAATTAGCGGTATAAACACAAAATAGATAAGTCGTGTATTGTTGAGAATAAAAATAAAGTTATTGATATAAAACAATTAAATGTTGATTAGACAGCTACATGGGAGGCGTTATGGGCAGAATATATACACAAAAGATATCTAGTTATCAAAAAGATATCGCAAAAGCATGGGAGTTATTTAATTGTGATATTGATATTGATGAATCAAAGGTGTCACGAACTGTTTTGGACTCATGGAGCCGTTCACGAGAGTTTGCAGTCAATGCTAAATTAGATAAAGCACCAAACTTAATTCAGAAATGTCCTATATATGATGTGCACGCTGACTTGCGTAAAGCAGCTTTGCCTATCATCAAAGGTTCCCGTAAAATTCTTGATGACAATCAACTTTTTTTGTTGCTTGCGTCTGCTGAAGGAACCATCATTGAACGTGAGGGCAATGCAAAAACATTAATGCTAGCAGATACTCAAGACTTGATCGTCGGGAGTACTTGGACGGAAGAGTCTATTGGCACTAATGCGGTTGGCACAGCATTATCGTTAAAGCGCCCTGTACAAATTGTGGCACAAGAACATTACTGTGAAATAGTGAAAGTTTGGGGCTGTGCAGCCGTGCCGATTAAAGATTTAAGAGATGGCAGGGTTCTAGGTGTGCTTGATACAACAGGCCCAGAGCACTCATTCTTATCGATGAACCTTGGCTGGGTTAATTCCATGGCGTCTTGTATTGAACTACGTCTCAATGATGAAAAGAATCAGGAAAAAAATCAATTGATGGGAAGTTGTATGGATCAATTGAACCGCTGGGTTAATGACAAGGTCATGGTGTTTGATAATGAAGGCTTTGTTGTATGGATGAGTCCAGAGGTTGGTACGGGCAAGACATTGCCCTTGTTATTACAAAATGTCAAAGTAGGTAGACGAGTTGAAGAGCTCTCGCTGATGAAGATTGAAAAAAATAGCTTACCAAGTGACATTAAGAATGATTGGCTTGAGGCTGTCGTGAGTAATCATAAAACAATAGGCCACATACTTATTGTTTCGCAAAAACAGAAGTTAAAAACAAAAAAGCCCGTTTCCCCAAATATGCAGATAAATCGGAATGAGAGCGATACCTTGCTTATTGGCGGAAGCCATGAAATGTCTGAGTTACGTAAGTTGGCTAAAAAATTAGCAAAGTACAACGGAATCATAACGATTACGGGTAGGACAGGAACAGGCAAAGAGGTGTTCTCGAAAGAAATTCATAATTTAAGCGAATGTTCAGGAAATTTTGTAGCAATTAATTGCGGTGCTATACAAAAAGATTTATTGGCCAGTGAACTATTCGGCTATGCAGAAGGGAGTTTTTCTGGTGCTAAACGCGGGGGTATGGTTGGTAAGTTTGAAGCTGCAAAAAATGGAACAATACTGCTGGATGAGTTTTGTGAATTGCCTCTGGATATGCAGGTTTACTTGCTTAGAGTCCTTGAGGAAAGAGAAGTTGTGAGAATTGGAGAATCAACCCCGCGTACAATAAATGCTCGAGTTTTGGTGGCAACAAATAAAAACCTTGAAGAAGAGGTGGAAGCTAAAACACTAAGGGAAGATTTATACTACAGAGTCAATGCAACCGTTGTTAATTTACCTGAATTACGTGAACACAAAGAAGACATACCATTTTTATTCAATTATTTTATGGATAAAGTGGCTAGAGAAAATAGTGGGGTGTCGCCTGACGTGGGAAAGTGTTTTTTTGAAGCACTAAGCAAATACCGTTGGCCAGGCAATGTCCGAGAGTTGAAAAACTTTGCTGAAAATTGTTTTTTGATGAACTCGGGCGCTAAGCTAACGTTAGACAACATCCCTAAAAGAATGAGAGAGAATATTGTTCATGTTGATGCTAAAGAACTAATCGCTAATGTAGGTTCTTTACGAGATATTGAAAGTAAATTAATACGCGAAACGCTTGAGGTTTTTAACGGGAATGTATCAAAGGCAGCTGAACATTTAGGCATTGCAAGAAGCACCTTTTATAAAAAAGTGAAGGGTAATGCAAGCTAAAGTTTTATGAGGCGTCACTGTTTTAGAATGAGACTTTTTAGCCGACACAGTCCCGTTTTTTTACATATTCAAATGTAGCCGGTGTTAAAACGCCGTATTTCCTACTAAGTTAATGTGAAAAATGAATTGTAACGATGCGTAATTCCAAAGTTCAAAGCGATAGACAATATAATTTAGTGAAAAGGGCTCAAGCCTGGGTTTTTGGTGTGAATTTTGCTTCTCAAAGGTTGTTTGCTTTACTGATAGAAAAATGATGACAAGAAAAAACGCACCCGAATGGCTGTTTTGGTTGTGGGCAAGATAAACCAGTTGCGAGATGTTTTTTTTGCAACAGGCTTTAAGTAGGTTGACCTATTGTGTGATAGGTTTTTTTAGTGAACAATTAAGGATTGTTATTTATGGCTAGAATTATTATTTCTTACCCAGAGGAAACACTTTTCATCCACGAACTAACGGTTCGAGTGACGGATCTTAATATAGGCAATCACTTGGCACACGATAGCGTTGTTTCTTTGATTCATGAAGCGCGTGCGCAGTTTTTTATGGCGAATGATATGTCAGAGTTGGACGTGGAGGGTTATGGAATTATCATGGCTGACTTGGGTGTAAATTATAAAGCAGAGGCATTTTTTGGGGAAATGCTGGCGGTTGAAATTGCTTTGGGCGATTTTTCTTCTAAAGGTTGTGATATGTATTACCGTATGTCGTCTAAAGAGACAGGTACGGTTGTGGCTATTGCTAAATCGGGTCTTGTGTTTTTTGATTACGAGGCGAAAAAACCCGTCGCAGTTCCTCAATCTTTTTTAAACATCGCAAATAAACGGAGTATTTAAGTATGGCGTCAAAAGAATCTGATTTTTTACGAGAGCTTTATCAAAGCTGGTCTGAAAGAATGGCGGCGAATCCTAATATGACAATCGATGATATGCGAGACGTATTTGATGAATGGGAGAGACCAACTAAGGAGCCAGAAGGTGTTACTTATAAAAGTGATTGTGTTGCGGGTGTCAATGCAATCTGGGCATTGCCGCTAGACGCTGATGCCAAGAAGGTTTTGATTTATACCCACGGCGGCGGTTTTGTTGTTGGTTCGTCTTCAAGTCATCGTAAATTAGCAGGACATGTTGCAAAAGCACTCAATGCAACTTGTTTAGTATTAAATTATCGCTTAGCGCCCGAGGCCCCTTTTCCTGCGCAATTGGATGATGTGATTGCTGTTTATAAAAAGATGTTAGAAAAAGGTTTTTTGCCAGAAAATATAACGATGATGGGTGATTCTGCTGGAGGTAATTTGGCTATTTCTTCGGTGCTTAACTTTCGTGACAAAGGCTTGTCACTACCCAGCAGCGTCATAGTTTTTTCACCATGGCTTGATATGGAGTTAACAGGGTCAACGTTAGATGAAAATGATGCAACGGATGCATTGGTTAAACGTTCTGTGTTAGAAGCAATGGCGGGTATGTTTTTGGGTGAAAATGGCTCAGCTACTAACCCTCTTGCAAACCCCTTATATGCGGACTTCACCAATTTCCCCCCACTTTATATTAACGCCGGCAGTGAGGAAACGTTGTTAGATGATGCACGTAGAGTCCATTCGGTGGCGAATAAAGCTGGGGTCAACAGCATGTTATCTGTTGTTGACAACATGCAACACGTATTTCCATTCTTAGCGGGTCGAGCAGTAGAGGCCGACGAAGAAATTAATAAAATAGCTGTTTGGTACAGGGGGTTGGCTTCGTAACTAAACAGTATTGAACATAAAATTATAGATATAAATTAGGAGTAATTATAGTGAGTAAGAATACAAAAGCGGATTTTGATGCAGTGATTATTGGAGCGGGTTTTGGTGGCATGTATATGACACATAAACTGCGTAATGAACTAGGAATGACGGTTCAGTCTTATGATAAAGATGGGGATATTGGTGGAACATGGTATTCAAACCGTTATCCAGGAATTTTGTCGGATACAGAAAGTTTTTACTATTGTTACTCGTTTGATAAAGAACTCTTGCAAGAATGGACTTGGAAAAATCGTTATGTGAATCAAACTGAGATTTTAGAATATCTTAAACATTTTGCTGATCGTTATGACATCCGTAAAAGTTACCAGTTTGATACCAAAGTAACGTCAGCCGTTTTTAATGAAAGCACCAACTTATGGGATGTAAGTACTGATAAAGGTGATAAGGTCACCGCGCAAC
>JAESUK010000119.1 GCA_016763095.1 Alphaproteobacteria bacterium | reverse complement strand
TTCTGATGAAATAATGCGTGAGGCGTTTGAGTTTTTAGAAGTACATAAATCACAAGATGTTCTTATACATTGTAAGGCAGGGAAATCGCGGAGTGTTGCTATTGCCTTAGCTTGGGAAGCACATCAAACCGATATTGATTCAGCCGTTCAATTTGTTAAGGATCATTGTGAATTTCCTGCCCCTAATATTGCGATGATTCAAATTGCAGATCGCCTTTTAGGGTTTGGTGGAAAGCTTGTTGATACTGTTGAAAATAATGATATTTTTACGGTCAATAGAGAAGATGCTAATCAGAGACGTATCGCGCATCTTGCAAAGTATTCTCCTGAAAAACTACCTCCCCAACCAATATAAGAGATGAATAAATGAAAATTATTAAAACGCTTAAAGAGCTTCGTTCTTATCGAAATGAAGTGTCTGGATCAGTTGGTCTTGTGCCAACCATGGGTGCGCTTCACGAAGGGCATTTGTCTTTGGTCAAAAAATCATTTACGGATAATAACAAAACAATCGTGAGTATCTTTGTTAACCCCGCGCAATTCGCCCCGCATGAGGATTTTGATTCCTATCCACGCCATTTTGAAGATGATTGCAAGCAACTTGAGCGTCTTAATGTTGATGCTGTTTGGGCGCCGAGTGTGTCCGAGATGTATCCAAAAGACTTTCAAACAGCCGTACGCGTATCTGGGATTTCTGAAGTTCTTGAGGGTGAGTTTCGCCCACATTTCTTTGAAGGCGTAACCACGATCGTCAATAAATTGTTTATGCAAGTTCAGCCTACGCGTGCGTATTTTGGCGAAAAAGTTTTTCAGCAATTACAAGTCATCCAAAAGATGGTGAAAGATTTGAATATCTCCGTTCATGTGATCGGGTGCAAGATTATACGTGATGCGGAAGGTTTGGCCTTATCATCCCGAAATGCATATTTAAGTGATGATGACATTCAGGTCGCGCGCCAATTAAATGTTATTCTGAAGCAAGCATCCGCATTGGTAAAAGAGCGCGGTATTCAAGAAGTTGAGTTGATTTTAAAAGATGCCATTATTACTGCAGGCTTTACCAAGGTTGATTATGTGACGTTGAGAAATGCTGAGACATTGCGCCCTATATCTTCTCTGCAAAATTGTGATGATGTACGCATTCTAGTGGCGGCATATCTTGGTCCTGTTCGGTTGATTGACAATATCGGGCTGTAGTGCTTTTATCTCATGCATGAGCACAATCCACGTTGAGAATTTATCCAAGACTTTTAAACTTAAAAAATCAGGTAAAGGATTATCTGGGGCGATAAAGTCATTTTTTTCACCTGAGTGGAAAGATGTGCACGCGCTTCAAGGCATTTCATTTGATATTGAAAAAGGTGAGCGCGTTGCGTTCATTGGTCCAAATGGTGCGGGTAAATCAACCACTATTAAGCTTCTCTCCGGCATATTAAACCCGTCCGCAGGGCAAGTGAGCGTCAATGGTTATGTGCCGTGGCAGGAGCGTGAAAAGCTATCCTATGAAATTGGAACGGTCTTTGGACAACGGTCTCAGCTTTGGTACCATCTTCCTGCACAAGATACGTTTGATTTGTTGGCATGTGCGTATGAAATAAAGCCTGACGTTTATCGTGCGCGTTTAAAGCACCTTGTTGAGACGTTTGAAATTGGTCCATTGTTAGAAAAACCTGTACGTCAGTTGTCGCTTGGGCAACGTATGCGGTGTGAGATTGTTGCTAGCTTTTTACACGCGCCGAGTACGCTGTTTTTGGATGAACCAACTGTTGGTTTGGATGTTTCTGCCAAGGCGATGATCCGTGATCTTGTGTACGATTCATCTAAGCAAAATGGTACGACTGTTTTACTGACATCCCATGATACAGGTGATATTGAAAAAGTATGTGACCGTGTGATTATAATTGATGAGGGGCAGATTATTATTGATCACTCAATTGATAAATTACGCTCTGATTATATCCGTCAAAAAATTGTGACATTCCAAACCAAAGAAGAAGAAATTCAAATTTCTTTGAAGGGTGTAACCGAAATTGAAAAGAAGCCACATAAATCATCGTTTTCAATTGATGTAAGCAAGCAATCGGTTGAAGCGCTTATTCAACATGCGATGGATCAATCTTCCTTGCGCGATATTACGGTTGAAGATCCTCCGATGGAGGAGATTATTAAAACGATTTATAAAGACCATAAGGTTTCTGCCTGATGTCTCTTCTTAAATATTTTCCGTTTATAAAGCTCTCGTTTAAGAATCATCTTAGCCATACTATGCGGATGATCTTTCGGTTTTGCGGGTGCTTTTTCTTTATGGTTGTTTTTATAGAATTATGGCGTTTGATTGATCGTGAAGGTCTTTTGGAAATCCCTTATAAGATTACTGATCTTGCATGGTATGTGTCCTTTACGCAGATGTTTTTGTTTTTGTCGCCACGGTTTTTTATGGTGATTAATGAAGACATAAGAAGCGGGGATATTGCCTATTTTCTTATCCGTCCAATATCCTATTTAAATATGCGATTGTTAGAGGGGATCGGTGCGTTGAGTGCAAATATGGTATCCTATTATAGTGTGGGTGTCTTTTTGCTCTGGCTTTATATTGGCGAGCTACCAAGCGGGGGGATAGTGACCCTGATCACGGTTATGATTTTCTTGTACCTTGGGTCTATTTTGCATCTTATGTTTCAGCTTATGGCGGGGATTACCGCGTTTTGGCTTCAAGAAGCAGAGCCGATGTACCGTATCTATCAAAAGCTTTTGATTGTGCTTGGTGGGTTATATATGCCGTTGACGCTTTATCCTGATTGGGTAGAAAAGTTTGCGAGCTTTACGCCATTTTATACGATGATGTATATGCCTGTACGCCCACTTTTAAATGAGGGCACGTTCTTTGAAAATGTCATTATGACGCTTGGCTATTTTTGTGTTTGGTTTGTGTTGGCGTTTATGTTGATGGGGTGGATGTACCGTACATGTGTACGTCGATTGGAGGTGAATGGTGGCTAAATTTAAAAGCAATCTTCGCTATATTCTTGCCTTGTTGAAAGTAAGTATGAAGTCGGCATTGTCATTACGTGCTGTGTACGCGGTGCGTACAATATTTAACATTTCCAACCATGCTATATACATGTCCATTTGGTTTATCATTTTTGATCGTGTGCCAAGTATCGGTGGATGGGGGATTGAGCATATTCTTTTGGCATACGGTATAGGGATTGTAACGTGGGGAACGGTTTCTTTCTTTGCCTTGGGGTTGAGACGCTTGCCATTGCAAATAGATAATGGAGAGCTTGATATTTACTTAACCCAACCTCGTCCTTTATTGATTAATATCGCAATGGGGTGTTCGCAGGCTGCGGGCCCGCCTGAGATTATCTTTGGTATTATCGTTTTGACGATTGCGGGCTTTATGACGAGTGTATCGTTGTTCTGGCTATTCTTTATGGTGATCTGTGCTACATGTGTGTTTGGAAGTATGATCTTGGCGTATGGTTCAATTGGGTTTTGGCTTAATGGCTTTTATGAATCTTCGGAAGAGATCAATTTTAATGCCTTCATTATTTCCAATCGCCCCGAAGCGGTTTTTGATGGTTGGTTGCAGATCATTATTTTAACGGTTGTGCCTGTAACGTTTATGACGCATTTGCCTATTGAATTTCTTCTGACGCACAAGTTGTCGGCATTGTTTGGTACGGTGTTTGGAACAATGGCGTGTATGTGTGTGTCTTATCTTATTTTTAAAGCAGGCTTGAGGCGGTATGAGTCAGGAAATCGTTTCGGTGTTCGTGGATAATTATCCTTCGTAACTTTGATCTTAGTCATTTAATTTTAATGATTTTATATATATTTTCATGTAGCATGAACTCTCTCTAATATAAAGGATATGTATATGAATCTTGAACAGGCGACGGTAAAAATCAAAGAAAAAATTCAATTTGCGCCACACATTAAAGCCAAAGTGAAATTTGATTTTGGTGATGATGGGCGCATTTATATTGATTCAAATGAAAGCCCTGTTCTTGTATCGCATGAAGATGAAGAATCTGATGTGACATTGGCATGTTCTCTGGAAACCTTCCAAGCTTTTTTAGAGGGTACAAAAGATCCCAATATCGCCTTTATGATGGGGCAATTGAAAGTCCGCGGATCTATGGGATTGGCGTTGAAGCTGAACGCCGTCCTCGAAGACTGATCTAGCTGTTTCTATAGTCCGCTGATGGTTTTATCTTTTGGCCAGATAACGCGCCATCCAAGTTTAATATCTTTTTGTTCTTTTGGCGCCAAGGTTGTGTTCCAACGCATGAGACCTTTGATCTTATCGAAATCATTTTTATAGCCCTGTGTTGTCACAGTTTTGAGTATTGTGACTTCGATATCCTCATTTTGTGAAACTGGTGTATTTTGAAGAACAACGATTTTCACAGGCTCTTTATGAAGGTTTACAATTTCTGTGAGGAAGTGACGTTCCAATACTTTGTCTATGTTCACAATTCCTTCTTCGCTTTTTTCATCTTTCAATGCACGACGTGTGACGGACACATTATCATCAATTCCGAAGGCGAGGTTTTTCTTCTCACCCGGTCTTAGGAGCGGGGTATAAGACTGTCCAACGTACGCGTCATCTCTGAATAGATTAATGCGTCCAGGGAGGATTGGTGCGTCGCCCAGAAGGGTGCTTTGGCTCACAAGGTATGCTTGGTTACTTAGTTGAGGTTTGATCTCTGTGTAGAGCGATGTTTCCGTTTTAAAGGTTCCGATGAGGAGTTTGCTTTTAGAGCCATCTGCCAAAACCGAACTTGGACCCGGAATGATGTATTCGCTGACAAAGCCTTCTGTGTTGATTTGCGCTTGTTTGATTTCAACAACAGATTCTTCTCGTGCAAAATCAGTTTCCATGAGGCTGTCCATTTCAGAAGAGGCCATAGGCATTGCACCGCCAAATGTATTTGATTTCATTTCACTTATGCGTCCTCTCGCAGCGTGCATTGCGATGTTTGGGGATGCCAAGTAAACCCATTTTGGACCCAAATCAGGTTGCCCTGTCCCACGGTGGGGCTGTGCGGTTGAAAGTGTGAGTTTGATATCTGTCCAATCTTCGCCTGTGTTTTGTTGTACTGAGCCGTACAAAATTAGATCAAGGGTTTCATCTTTTGTAGAAAGCCTTGCGTCATACAAAGGTGTCCAACTTGCGTTTGGAATTTGATAGTCCAGATCAAGAGTAAGTGTTGTTGCGCTTGTTGCCTCAACAGGAATGGACACTTCGAGGGTGCTACGTTGCCCTGTTCTTAGTTTTGAGAGTTCAGCGCGGATTTGTGCCTCTTGCTTTGTAAGGTCACGCATATTTTGATCTAAGATCAGGCTTTGTTTTAGATTATCAATGATTTGTGTGTGCATCATGCTTGATGCTGTTTTCCAGCTTTCTGGGTCAAGATCAAGGCGGGCGATGTTCTCGTTCTCTTTTTGAACAATGTTCTTTCCGATGTTTTCCAAAAATATTTTCTGAATTTTAAGGGCTGATTTTTCAGCGTTCACAAGTTTCTTTTTATCTTGGAGTGTAACCAATTGATCGTTGAGGGCTTTTTCACGAGGCTTGATAAGCTCGGCTTGGGTCACGGATTTATAGGTCACGGCACCCAAGGTTACTTTACCAAAGGCCGTTCCTTTGGCACGTAAAGAATCTGTAAAAATTCTTGATGAAAGTCCGCTAATAATGATTTTGTGCTCACCTTTTGGAAGGGAGATTTTGGCAACGCGCGTGAGCTTGGCGCGGTTTGTATAGACAGTCGCCTCTGTGAGGGTACTGCTCGCGTCAATATTTTTTGCAAAAGCTGTGTGCGGGAGGAATACAGATAAGCAGATAAAAAGAGATAGAATGCGGTACATGATGAAGCCCTTCATGATTGTTTGGCACAATTGTTTAGGGCGTCAGATTATCACAGATTAGACTTTATATCATTAGCGATTTTCTCTGCTGTTTCTTCTTTTCTATATAGACCCAGTAAATCGCCATCTTTGTTTAGAAAGTAGAGATAAGATGAGTGTGCCATCATGTAATCTACGTAGGCAGGGTCGTCTGTTTTTGCAGCATATACCTTGAAAGATGCCATGGCCTTATCGACGTCTTCTTCTGTGCCAGTTAGCCCGATGAACTCTGAGCCAAAGCTTTTGAGGTATTCTTTCATCACTTCTGGTGTATCGCGTGTTGGGTCAACAGATATAAAGAGTGGATGAATTTGTGATGATTTGTCACCGAGGATTTTTAGAATGTTTGCCATTTTCTGTAATTCCGTTGGACAAATTTCTGGGCAAAAGGTGAAGCCGAAATAAACGAGCTGATATTTGTCGTTATAATTTTCCGCTGTAACGGTTTTGCCATCATGGTTGAGGAGTGAAAATTCTGGGTTAAAACCCGGTGCCATAATGGCTGACTTTTTATTGGACGATGATGCGTCTGGCGCGTTATATGCTTTCCAAACAAGCCCGAGGCTTGCTCCGATGAGGACGAAGACGATTGTTCTGAGAATTTTATGTTTGTTCATAAAAAAGATATAGCGCTTTTTTCCGAAAAAGGAAAGGTAAGTGCTATATTATTAGGTCACTATATTATATTTAATCTAGGAATTTTAACATTTCAGCGACCAATGGGTGACGTACAATGTCTTCGGATTTTAGTTCAATCACTGCAATGTTTTCTGATTGTTTAAGTTGTGCTGAGATGTCCGCAAGTCCTGACATGCCAGTAAGAAGATCTGTTTGCGCAGGGTCCCCTGTTACCACCATTGTAGAGTTCCAGCCAAGGCGTGATAGAAGCATTTTAAGTTGAACGTAAGTACAGTTTTGTGCTTCGTCAATCACGACGAAGGCATTGTTAAGCGTTCTTCCGCGCATGAACCCAACAGGAGCAATTTCGATGGTTCCTTCATCCATATAGTGACGGACTTTTTTCCCACCGAGGCGATCACCGAGGGCATCAAAAAGAGGACGAAGATACGGTGCCATTTTTTCTTCCATGTCGCCAGGTAAGTACCCTAGAGATTCCCCAGCTTCCATGGCGGGGCGTGAAAGAATAATGCGTTCTACTTCACCATTTTCAAGGGCATCGACAGCGGCGGCAATTGCGAGATATGTCTTTCCTGTTCCCGCTGGCCCCATCGCCATTGTTAGATTGTGCTCTTTAATTGCTGATATTAGTTCAGCTTGACCTTCTGAGCGAGGTTTAATGGTTTTGATATATTTTTTATCGCGTGAATTCTCAATTTCTTCTCCGAGAGGATGCCATTTTTTGGATTTATCAAGGCGGTTATCTTTATATCCGTCCTTTTGTCCGCCCTGAATCGTGTGAAAATTCTTTGCTGATTTTCCTGTTTTGCGTGCTTTTTTAGACATGGTGTCGTCCTTTCAGTCAGGGTTATATGGATTGAAGTTTTCCAAAAAAAAACGCAGCCTGTTTAGGGGCTGCGTCAAGAGAGAGGGGAGAGTAAACTCGTGATTATCACATTCAATTGGCTCAGGTCTGTAT